>JANYGE010000467.1 GCA_025362535.1 Hyphomicrobiales bacterium | reverse complement strand
TTTGGCGCACTCGATATCAATATGAAGCGTGATGATATTGATGTGCTGGTGTCCTCATCAAATAAATGCATCGAAGGCATACCTGGCTTTTCATATGTTCTGGTGAAGAAGAGCTTGCTGGTGGCATCTGAAGGCAATTCGCATTCGGTGGTGCTTGATCTTTTTGACCAATGGAAAGGTTTGGAAGCCAATGGGCAATTTCGCTTCACGCCGCCCACCCATGCGCTGGTAGCGTTTCGGCAGGCCCTGCGCGAGTTGGAAAGCGAAGGTGGCATTGCCGCGCGCTGTGTGCGCTATCAACGCAATGCCAGTGTTCTGGTAAAGGGCCTCGGTGTGCTGGGCATTGCTCCCTTGCTTGGCGATAATGCTTCAGGTCCGATCATCCAGACTTTTCTTACGCCACGTGACCCAAACTTTAAGTTCGAAGTTTTTTATGATGCTTTGCGGGCCAAAGGATTTGCAATTTATCCAGGCAAATTGACCAAGCGCGACAGTTTCAGAATTGGCACGATTGGGCAGCTTGATGAAGCTGTGATGGAGCGCGTGGTCCAAGCCATTGGCGAAGTTTTAAAACAAATGAAGGTGCGCGATTGCGCGCCGCTTGAGGCTTAAATGACGAAAACAATTCATGTGAATGGCCGTGACTATAAGTGGCCGAAGGCCCCGCTTGTGGTGATCTGTTGTGATGGCAGCGAGCCTGACTATATGGAAATCGCCATGGCGCAAGGATTGATGCCGCAGCTTAAGGCTATCATAGCCAAGGGTGAAAATTTGCGCGGAAATTGCGTGATCCCAAGTTTCACCAATCCGAATAACCTCTCAATTGTTACGGGTTCGCTGCCTGAGGTACATGGAATTTGCGGAAATTATTTGATTGATCCGGCCACCGGGCTTGAGACGATGATGAATGACCCGAAGTGGTTGCGCGCACCAACCATTTTCGCGGCATTTCAACAAGCGGGTGCCAAGGTTTGCGTGGTGACCGCCAAAGACAAGCTGCGTTTGCTTCTCAGCAAGGGCTTAAAATATGATGGAACGGCGGTGGCCTTCTCCTCTGAGAAAGCCGATTTGGCCACACTGGTGGATAATGGAATTTCGGATGTCTGTGCCTTTGTCGGCAAACCCGTGCCTGAGGTTTATTCAGCCGATCTTTCCGAGTTTGTATTTGCCGCTGGCGTAAAGTTGCTGGCGCGTGACAAGCCCGATCTTATGTATCTTTCAACCACGGATTATGTGCAGCACAAATATGCGCCGGGCTCTGCTGGTGCCAATTCATTTTATCAGATGATGGATGGTTATTTGGGCGCGCTGGATGCATTGGGGGCAACGCTTGTGATGGTAGCAGACCATGGCATGAAGGATAAGCATTTGGTCGATGGTTCGCCTGATGTGCTCTATTTGCAAGATGTTTTGGACAGTGCCATCGGTGTTGGTTCGGCGAAAGTTATTTTGCCGATCACCGATCCCTATGTGGTGCATCATGGTGCACTTGGTTCCTTCGCCACAGTCTATCTGAAAGGCCAAGTTGCTGGTGATGTGGCAAGGGTCATTTCTAAAATGCCGGGCATTGATGCGGTTTATACCAAGGCGGAAGGCTGCGCTAAATTTGGCTTGCCGCCAGATCGCATGGGAGATTTGATTGTTCTTTCAGGTGGTCCAACGGGGTCAAAGGTTCTTGGCACCAGAGCTTCCAAGCATGATCTTTCAGGGTTGGATGCGCCGCTGCGCTCTCATGGTGGATTAAGCGAGCAAGTGGTGCCTATCATCATCAATCGCAAAGCGCATAATCTTCCCACTAACTTGCGCAATTTTGACGCGTTTTATATTGGGTGTAACCATGTCTAAGATTATTCATGAAGCCATGCGCATTGGTGGCAAAAAAGTTTTCACCGATAAAGTGATTAATGTGCACTATCCGTATACGGATGAAATCATCGGCACGGTGCCAGCGGGCACGGCCGAACATGCCGCACAGGCCTTTGCCATTGCTGCGACCTTTAAGCCGAAGCTGACGCGCTATCAACGCCAGCAGATTCTGTTTCGTGCAGCTGAACTGATCCGCGCCAAAACGCCAGAGCTTTCGCGTGTTCTTACTTTAGAACTTGGCATTTCAATGAAAGACTCGGCCTATGAATGTGGGCGGGCTTATGATGTGTTTTCTCTGGCTGGGATGCTGGCGATTAATGATGATGGCCAGATTTTTTCGTGTGACCTCACGCCGCAAGGCAAACCCCGCAAGATTTTCACCAAGCGCGAACCAGTTGGCGTCATTTCTGCAATCACCCCTTTCAACCATCCGCTTAATATGGTGTCGCATAAAATCGCACCCGCAATTGCCACCAATAATTGCGTGGTTTGCAAACCGACAGAACTCACGCCTCTGACTGCCATTGCGCTTGCTGATATCTTATATGAAGCAGGCCTGCCGCCAGAAATGTTCCAGATCGTCACCGGAAACCCTGCTGATATTGGCGATGAAATGGTCACCAATAAGCATATCAATGTCATCACCTTCACGGGTGGTGTGCGGGTTGGCAAAATTATTGCGGGCAAGGCTGGCTATACAAGGGCGGCTTTGGAGTTGGGTGGCAATGACCCGCTCATTGTGCTTGATGATTTAAATGATGAGGAATTGGACAAAGCCGCGGAACTTGCTGTGGCCGGGGCCACCAAGAATTCGGGCCAACGCTGCACGGCGGTGAAACGCATTTTGGTGCAGCCAAAAGTGGCTGATGCTTTTGTCGAAAAAGTCTTGGCTAAAGCCAAGAAACTCAAATTTGGTGACCCTATGGATCCTAATACTGATCTCGGTTGCGTGGTGAATGAGGCTTCTGCCGCCTTATTTGAACGGCGCGTTTTGATGGCGGCAGAACAAGGGGCAAAGATTCTTTATCATCCCGAACGTAAAGGTGCTGTGTTGCCGCCCATTGTGGTTGATCATGTCGATCCCAAGTCAGAACTGGTTTATGAGGAGACATTTGGTCCGGTAATCCCGATTATCCGCGTTCCTGCCGATGATGCCGAAGTGATCCGTATTTCAAATTCCACGCCATTTGGCCTGTCGTCTGGGGTGTGCACCAATAACCTGAACCGTATCACGCATTACATTGAGGGGCTCAATGTTGGCACCGTGAATATTTGGGAAGTGCCGGGATACCGCATTGAAATGTCGCCGTTTGGTGGCATAAAGGATTCTGGCAATGGCATAAAAGAAGGTGTGGCCGAGGCCATGAAGTTCTATACCAACGTCAAAACATGGTCGCTTCCTTGGCCCAATTAGAGTGATTCATCAACTATGAACCCCGGCACCGCCGTCATCGTCAATCTGCTGGGTGGTGTGGCTCTGTTGCTTTGGGGGGTTCGCATGGTGCGCACGGGCGTGATGCGCGCCTGGGGTGAAAAGCTCCGCTATTTTATTGAACATCAATTGGGCTCACGCATTTCGGCTTTTGCTGGTGGCGTTGCCGCAACACTTGTGGTGGGCAGCGGCACGGCGACCAGTTTGATTGTTACAAATATTGCCGTCACTGGTGCCTTATCCGTAACATTAGGTCTGGCGGTTTTGCTTGGAGCTGATGTGGGTTCCGCCGCCATATCCTCCTTGGTCGCATCCGGCACATCTTTGGCGCTATGGACATCACCGCTCTTTCTATTTTGCGGATATGTGCTGTTCAGTTGGAGCCGTGAATTTAAACCCCATAATGTAGGCCGCATTCTCATTGGTCTTGGCTTGATGTTATTGGCCATGCGCTTGGTTTCGCAGGCTACAGCGCCACTCAATCAGGCAACTTTGTTTCATGAGGTTTTGGCCGCAGTTGGGCGAGAGCCCCTGCTCGCCTTTCTCATTGGCGCATTGATGGCCTGGGGCTTTCATTCAACACTGGCGGCCATCCTTATCATCGCATCACTGCTTTCAAACGGTAGTTTGAATTTAGCAGCGGCCTTTGGATTTATTCTCGGCATTAACTGTGGCGGCGGATTGCCTGCTCTCACCGCATCCCTTGGGTTGCCTGCCGTAGCGCGACGCTTGCCGATTTCAAATTTTCTATGTCGTGCGGTGTTGGCCATCATGATTCTGGTTTTGGCCAATCCAATCATTGCACAACTTTCACAGCTTAGCTTTGAGCCATTGCACATGGCTTTAACGGTGCATTTTGTGTTTAATATTCTTGCCGCTCTGGTGTTTTTGCCGTTCACGGGCGTTATGCAATGGGTGGTCAAACGCCTGATTGCCGATGATGCTGAGACGGAAGATTCCTTGGCTTCACCGCGCTATCTCGAGGCAACTGCTTTAGCATCGCCAAGTCTGGCCCTGACCAACGCGACACTTGAAACGGTGCGGATGAGTGAAGTGCTTGACCGCATGTTCAACACCGCCCTCAAAGCCATGCAGACGGGCAGCATTGAAACTTTGAAATTGCTCAAGCCTCTTGATGAAAAGTTGAATGCTTATCAAAGAGCCGTGCAAAGATATGTGGGTGATATTGCGCCGGAGCATCTCTCACCAGAGCAAGCGCGGCGGGCTTTGGAAGTGACACTCTATGTCAGCAATTTGGAACATGCAGGTGATGTTATTTTGCTCAATCTGGCCGACCGGATGAAGGCCAAAGTGAAGGAGGGACTGGCTTTTAGCTTGGAAGAGCAAGCCTCGCTTGATAATTTATGCCTGATTATCCATGATAATATTCGCCTTGCCACTGCCGTGTTGAGCGCTCGCGATATTGAAGGTGCAAAAAATCTGATCGCACAGAAGGATGCGTTTCGGGCGATGGAAAACACCGTGATCGATGCCCATTTCAAGCGCGGCAATGGCAGCAAAAGTTCCGCCTTGCGGCGCAGCGCTTTGTTTATTGATATTATCCGCGATTTGCACCGCATCAATTCGCATATTGTTTCGGCAGGTTATCCCATCGTGGATGAGGCAGGCCTGCTGCGCAGTTCGCGGCTGCGCCTTGAGAAAAAGCAGTGACCAAGAGTATTTCATATGATGATGCTGTGCTGGCCCTCGCCGAATCTGCTGCGCGCAAAGGCCATGCGAATTCTGGGTTTATCGCTGAGACCACGATCTGGCTTGAGGCCTGTGGCTATGCTGGATTGCAGGAACTGAGCCAAGCCTTGGCTGATCCACGCCAAGAGTTCGTGCTGGCTCGCAGCGTGCTCGGCCTTGATCTCCGCAATATATCTTGTGCCTTGATCGGCGATCAAGTTTTGGCGGATGCGGTTAAAAATGGGCGGGTCTATTTGCGCAATGTGCGGCACGGGTTGTTTTTGCTGGCTGGCAGCGTGCAACATAATATCGGGATTGGCTGCCCGGTTGATCCGGCTTTTGCCTTGGGAGGCCAACGCAGCAAAAATCCCTATAAAGAAAAACTCGAAATAGCCAGACGTGACGGACTGCAATTGAACGATCAGCTTTGGCGATCGATAATGGAGAATTAGATGGCAGGCCCGCTCACCGGACTTCGGGTTCTTGATCTCACGCGTGTTCTTGCTGGCCCCTGGGCCACGCAAACGCTGGCAGATTTGGGAGCTGAAGTGATCAAAATTGAAAAGCCTGGTGAAGGTGATGACACGCGCGGTTGGGGCCCGCCATTTTTAAAAAATGCTGATGGCACACATGGCGATGCGGCTTATTTTGCCTCGGCCAATCGCGGCAAGCACTCGGTTTGCATCGATATGTCTAAGCCTGAAGGCCAGAGTCTTATCAAAGCTTTAGCGGCAAAATCTGATATTTTAATTGAGAATTTTAAAGTCGGTGGCCTGGCTAAATATGGTTTGGATTATGCCAGCCTGAAGGCCTCGCATCCCGGGCTGATTTATTGTTCGATCACTGGTTTCGGCCAGAATGGCCCTTATGCGGTCCGCGCTGGTTATGACTTTATGATCCAAGGCATGTCTGGCCTCATGTCGATCACGGGCGAGCCTGATGGCCAACCGATGAAAGTGGGCGTGGCCTTTGCTGATGTTTTCACCGGGCTCTATAGTGTCATCGGCATTCTAGGTGCCCTACACCACAGAAACCAAACAGGCCAAGGCCAATTCATTGATATGGCTTTGCTCGATTCTCAGGTGGCGGTGCTGGCCAATCAAGGTTTGAATTATTTGGTGGGTGGAAAAACCCCACAGCGTCTCGGCAATGCGCATCCCAATATAGTGCCTTACCAAACCTTTGAAACGGCCGATGGCCATATGATCGTTGCGGTGGGCAATGATCGGCAATTTGCCGAGTATTGCCGGATTATTGGAGTCACGGTTGATGCGAAATTCGCCAGCAACCGGGGCCGTGTGGAGGGCCGCGCCGAACTTATTCCCCTGCTCGTGCCCGCCATGAAAAAGCAAACCACCGCCCATTGGGTTTTAGCTTTCGAATCCGCCGCCGTTCCTTGTGGCCCGATCAATAC
>JANYGE010000370.1 GCA_025362535.1 Hyphomicrobiales bacterium | reverse complement strand
GATACGCGCCGCCCCGCAGCGCAAGAGCAGCTCGCTATTCTTGGCACCCAAGTTAAAGTCGATACGCTCGCCATTGTTAAAGGCGAAACGCCAATTCAAATCGCCAAGCGCGCCATGAGTGAAGCCCGCAAAGGCGCTTATGACGTGGTGCTGCTCGATACGGCTGGCCGTCTGCACATCAATGAAGAATTGCTGGCCGAAGCCGCAAGCGTGCGAGATATTTGCAAACCAAAAGAAACCTTACTGGTGGTCGATGCGCTGACGGGGCAAGACGCGGTAAATCTGGCGCGGTCCTTCGATGAAAAAATCGGCATCACCGGCATTGTGCTGACGCGTATTGATGGCGATGGCCGTGGTGGTGCTGCGCTTTCCATGCGCGCTGTGACAGGCAAGCCAATTAAGCTTTTGGGCACTGGCGAAAAGCTCGATGGCCTTGAAGATTTCCACCCAGACCGGATCGCAGGCCGCATTCTGGGCATGGGCGATGTGGTGTCGCTGGTTGAACGTGCGGCTCTGGATATTGACCAAGACAAAGCCAGGAAAATTGCAGAGCGCATGCGTAAAGGCGCATTTGATCTCAACGATCTGGCGGATCAGCTGCGCCAGATTGAAAAGCTTGGCGGCATGGGCGGCATCATGAACATGCTGCCCGGCATGGGCAAAGTGAAAAAGCAAATGGAAGGCATGGACCTTGAGAAAAAGGTCTTCAACCATCAGCTCGCCATTATCGGTTCGATGACCAAGGCTGAGCGCCGCAACCCTAAAATTATGGATGGCAAACGCAAAAAGCGCGTGGCCGCAGGTTCTGGCACCAAGGTTGAAGAAATTAACAAGCTGCTCAAAATGCACCAGCAAATGGCAGGCATGATGAAGCAGATGGGCCAAGGCAAAGGCCTGCTTGGCAAAATGATGGGTGGCAAAGCAGCACCTTCAGAAGCTGAAATGGAAGCCATGCAGAAAGAGCTCGCCGGGTTAGACCCCAATGCGCTGCCACCCGACATGCAGGAATTATTAAACGCGCCAGCTTCAACCCCAGCCCTGCCGGGCTTAGGCGGTGCGAAATTACCAGGTTTAGGAGGGCTGCCCGGTTTGGGTGGTTCACCGTTCAAAGGTTTTCCCGGTTTCGGGAAGAAGAAATAAGATCAATCAATAGGAGAACTACCAATGTCACTTAAAATCCGTCTTGCCCGCGCAGGCTCCAAAAAGCGCCCTTACTATCACATCGTTGTTGCTGCCGCGACTTCACCTCGTGATGGCAAGTTCATCGACGTGATCGGTGCTTTCAACCCGATGCTGGCCAAGGATGCTGTTGACCGCGTGAAGCTTGATGGTGCCAAGGCCGCTGAATGGCTGAAGAAGGGCGCGCAACCAACCGACCGTGTTCTGCGCTTCCTCGATGCGATTGGTGTTGCAAAACGCCCTGTGCGCAACAACCCAACCAAGGCACTGCCAGGCAAGAAGCGTTTAGAGCGTGAAAAGCTTGTTGAAGCCGCTGCTGCAAAAGTTGCTGCAGCTGAAGCTGCTGCCAAAGCCGCAGCAGAAGCTGCCGCCGCTGCTCCAGCTGAAACACCAGCTGCTTAAAACTTAAATGACGCCGCGTGATCTCATTCTCGTTGGCGTCATTATTGGTGCTCATGGTATACGCGGTGAAGTGAAATTGAAAAGCTTCACTGCGGATCCAAAAGCAATTGGCACCTATGGCTCGCTGGTTTCGGGCAAGGGTGAGATTTTTGAAATCACCCGTTTGAAATTACAAGTCGAAGATTTCATCTGTACACTGAAGAATGTAACCGATCGCAACAAAGCCGAAACCCTAAAAGGCACCGAGCTTTTCATCACCCGCGCGCAGCTGCCTAAGGATGAGCTTTATTTACACGATCTGATTGGTGCGCCAATTTTTAATGGTGAAGCAACACTTGGCACCATCATTGGTTTTGAAAATTTTGGCGCTGGGGATTTGGTTGAAGTGAAGATTGAGGCGCGCGCAGATACGGTACTGATCCCCTATAATAATACTTTCATCATTGAAGCCTCGAAAGAGAAAGTTGTGGTAAGCTTGCCGGATGATTATCTGGATGAAGGCAAACAACCATGACCTTCCGCGCCACCATCCTCACTCTGTTTCCGGATATGTTTCCCGGCACGCTTGGCCATTCTCTCGCTGGCAAAGCTCTGGCCGAAGGCAAGTGGGCTTATGAAGCGCACGACATCCGCGCGCATACCACGGATCGTCACAGAACAGTGGATGATCACCCCGCAGGTGGTGGTGCGGGCATGGTGCTCAAACCGGATATTCTGGCCCGCGCTATCGACACCACACCACACAAAGGCCCGCGCCTCCTCATGTCGCCACGTGGTACATCCTTCACGCAAAGCCTCGCCCGCGAATTGGCGCAAGGCGAAGGCTGTATGATCATCTGTGGACGCTTTGAAGGGATTGACGAGCGCGTCATCGAAAATCGCCAGCTTCAAGAAGTCTCCATCGGTGATTTTATTCTCTCCGGTGGTGAGCCTGCGGCCCTCACCATGCTCGATTCCATTATCAGGCTTCTCCCCGGTGTGATGGGACATGATGAAAGCCATGCCGAAGAAAGCTTTGAAGACGGGCTTTTGGAGCACCCCCACTATACCAAGCCCAGAATTTGGGAAGGCCTTGAAACACCAGAGATTTTAAGCTCCGGCGACCATAAAGCCATTGCCAAATGGAAACTGCAAAAGCGCGAAGAGTTAACGAAATTACGGCGGCCAGACTTATGGGAAAAATATGTCAAGGCCAAAGGTTGACTTTTCCCAGTCTATGCCGTTAGAAGCCACCAACTTTGAACACAGGATACTTATCATGAATATCATTGCGCAGCTTGAAAAAGAGCAAATGGCCATTACCACTGCCAAGCGCCAAATTCCAGATTTTGCACCCGGCGACACCGTTATTGTGAGCGTTAAGGTAGTTGAAGGCGAACGCAGCCGTCTGCAAGCCTATGAAGGCTTGGTGATTGCGCGCGCTGGTGGCAGCATCAATGAGAACTTCACCGTTCGCAAAATGTCTTATGGTGAAGGCGTTGAACGTGTGTTCCCGCTCTATTCACCAATGATCGACTCAATCAAGGTGATCCGTCGCGGCAAAGTGCGTCGGGCCAAGCTGTATTACCTCAAGGGTCTTACCGGCAAGCGTGCGCGCATTACCGAAAAGCTCACTTACAACACCAAAGTTGCAGCTCCTGCCGCCGCTAAAGCGGAATAATTCTTCCGTCAGAAATTTGAAAAGGCCATTCGCAAGATTGGCCTTTTTTGTTTTTATTATTCAGCGGCTTTCACACTCATCGGATTGTTAGGGTGCTGAGTCCAGTTGGCGTAATTGTCGCTGATCTTCTTGCCAGTGCGGGCATCAGTGCCTGTGGTTTGGCGTTCCATGGTGATGCAATTTTCAACAGGACAAACTTCGACGCAAAGATTACAGGCCACGCATTCATCATCCATCACTTCAAAATGGCGCTTTCCGTCTTTTTCTTTCATGATGGCTTGATGCGAAGTATCTTCACACGCCGCATAGCAACGGCCACATTTAATGCAAGCATCCTGGTCGATCTTGGCTTTGGCAATATAATTCAAATTCAAATATTGCCAATCCGTGACATTGGGCACTGCGCGGCCCCGGAAATCTTCGATTGAGGCATAACCCTTTTCATCCATCCAGCGCTCAAGACCTGAAATCATTTCTTCTACAATTTTAAAACCATAGGTCATGGCCGCGGTGCAGACTTGCACGGTGCCTGCCGACATGGTGATAAATTCAGCCGCATCACGCCACGTGCTGATGCCACCAATCGCCGAGATGGGCAGGCCATGGGTTTCCCGGTCACGGGCAATTTCCGCTACCATGTTAAGCGCAATCGGTTTCACTGCAGGGCCGCAATAACCCCCATGTGAACCTTTGCCATCTATGGTTGGCATCGGGGCCATATTGTCGAGATCAACCGAGATAATCGAGCTGATCGTATTGATCAATGACACAGCATCGGCACCGCCTT
>JANYGE010000354.1 GCA_025362535.1 Hyphomicrobiales bacterium | reverse complement strand
TGCTACAGAGAATAATAGGCTTCCCGCCGCAGCCATGATGGAACCCAAAAGCATGATATGCTTTGCGCCATGCTTATCAATCGTGCGTCCGGCCAATTTTGAAACCGTGGCGCTGAGCAGAAGTGCTGCAGAGAACGCACCAAAAACCAAGGATTTTGACCAGCCAGTTTCAGCTTCAATCGATTGCGACAGCGCACCTATTGCGTAATAGGTGGTGCCCCAACCAATAATTTGCGTGATGCCTAGGCCTGTGATGATTTGCCAAAGTGGCAATTTCACTTCAGCTCGTCCCACCAGAATGGATTGCTCCAAGCACGTTTGCCTGCATGGTCGATGACCGTGACACGGAACCAGGGGCTTGGTTTTTTGAGAAGCCAGCCCTTTTCCAGAGTTGATAAATCAAAGGTAGCGGAGGTAATGGCTTTGCCAATTTTTACACAGGTGCGGGAATGGCCGCAGACCACGGTGATCGTATCGACCGGAGAGCAGGTAACATTGAGCTCTTTTTTATCGAGCGTGATACTGTGCAGTTGCGGGCCTTGGCTGGAATAATAATGTCCATCCTTCAGCGCTTGCAGCAGGACATCAGGATCTAGGCTTTGAGCTTTTACATTCACCCAGCCGCCAAAATGATCAGGTGATTTGAAGTGTGCGTCATCCGTTGCAAAGGCTGACAGGCGCTTGCCTTCGTTCAACAGCTGGTCATGCAGATACCAGCCTTCGCCGCGATCATTTTCAATAGCGCAACCATGATTATAAATTTCAACAGCATGTGCAGCATCGATAGCAAGGCCATCTTGCAAGGTGAGCTGTGACCAAGCCGGGTGCGCAATGCCAATAAAGGCTCCGGCAGCTCTGGCGCGTCGAGCCAATTCTTCGCCGGTTTCGGTGGGGCCACAGGGTGGAAAATCTAAGGGCAGGCCAGCGGCAACAATGTGCCAAAGCTCGCCTGCACTGGTTTCTGGTGCATGCAGCTCAACGCCAATTAAAGTGGTGAAATCATTGCCGCGAAATTTGCGCGTGTCATTGATGGGCCAATTGTAATGATGGATGAAATGCTCAGACAGCATCAGAAAATCATAGCCCGCATTCTTGTAAGCGGCGACCACATCTTCACTTGGCAAAGCACCATCTGATTGGTTGGAGTGGGTGTGGATATTGCCGCGATAGAATTTTCCGGGGAGGGAGAAAGGTGAAAGTTGCATCTTATACACTCATTTGCATGCCGAGTTCGACAACGCGGTCGGCGGGGATTCGGAAGAACTCTATGGCACGAGCTGATTGATTGGCCAACATGATGAATATGCGTTGTTGCCAAAAAGGCATGGCAGATCGTGGTGACGTTAAGATAACACGGCGTCCCAGGAAATAGGAAGCTTGGCGGGGATCAATGCTGAGGCCTTTATCTTCACAGGCGCGCAAGGCGGCTGGCACATCAGGCTGCTCCATATAGCCAAATTTTGCTTCGACAATCCAAGCCCCCAGCGGCCCTTGCGTCACTGCAACGCGTTCGCCCTCCCAACGTGGCTGTTTTACGGTTTCGATGGAGATGAATACCAGCTTGTCATGCAGTACACGGTTGTGTTTCAAATTATGCATCAAAGCCGATGGCGCATATTTATGCTGGGTTTGCATAAACACCGCAGCCCCCGCTACGCGGGCAGGTTGGCGGCGCTCCAAGCTTTCAAGCAGGGGAATAAGCTCAATTGATTCTTTGGTTAGTTTTGCCGCCAGAAGTCGGCGTCCTTTCATCCAAGTGAGCATGAGCAGGATGATGGTTGCGCCAATCAGCACCGGCATATAGCCGCCATGCAGCAGCTTCAAACCATTGGCCATGTAGAATGTAAACTCGACCACAAAGATAAACATAAGAGCGGGCACGGCAAGCCAGCGTGGCAAGTTACGCGATTGCCAGAAGAACACGATGGCGAGAATTGTATCAACCAACATTGAAGTGTTCACGGCGATGCCATAGGCCGAGGCCAGATTGGATGAGGTTTTGAACACTAACACCAAAATGATAACGCCAATCAAAATCATCCAGTTGATTTGGCCAACATAAATTTGGCCTTCTTCAGTTTCAGAGGTGTGGACAATATTCATGCGCGGCAACAAGCCAAGCGCCATGGCTTGCTGGGCGATAGAGAAGGCCCCAGTGATCACAGCTTGGCTGGCGATCACGGTTACCATGGTGGCAAGCAACACCAGCGGCACCAAGCCCCAAGATGGCAACATAAGGAAGAAGGGATTATCAACTGCTTCAGGATGCGCAATGACAAATGCGCCTTGACCAAGATAGTTTAGAACCAGCGCTGGGATAACCACAACTGACCAGGCTATGCGAATTGGGTTTTTGCCAAAATGGCCCATATCGGCATAAAGTGCTTCACCACCTGTAACGGCGAGGAACACACCACCGAAGACGAGCAATGCAAGGCCGGGATGGTCAATCAACATCATCATTCCGTAGACTGGATTGAGAGCGTTAAAAATTTCGAGATCATCGGTGATATGCGAGAAACCGATGACAGCGAGAACGACGAACCACACGAACGTGATTGGCGCAAACAAGGCCGCCACGCCACTCGTGCCCTTATATTGAAACGTGAAGAGTGTGAGCAAAACGGCCAAGGTGATGGGGACGACAAAGGGCGCAAAGCCTGGATTGATAACTGACAGACCTTCCACAGCTGACAGAACGGACATTGCTGGCGTAATCATTGCATCGCCAAAAAAGAATGCCGCTCCAACAATGCCAAGACCCAGAACAATGCCGCCTTTTTTCTGCAACAGGTTTCCAACCAGCACGACCAAAGATAGAATGCCGCCTTCGCCCTGATTATCCGCCCGCATCAACATGATGACATATTTCAAGGTAACGATAATGAAGAGAGCCCAGAGCAACAACGAAACAACACCCAGCACGGCAAGGCGCAAATCACCACCAGCAGCCACAACCGGATGCAAAGCTTCGCGCATGGCATAGAGCGGGCTGGTGCCGATATCGCCAAATACAACGCCAATGGACGCGAAGGCCAGTTTTAATTTGGCTTTACCGAAAGTGCCAGTGCTGGTCGCTGATGTGGTCAAATAAGCCCCCTGGCTTTTCAGTATTTCGCTGCACTTTAGGGCGCGGCGACAACGGCGCGGCATTCAGCAGGTAGGCCGGAGAGAGTCAAGGGGGGCGGTGGCACATAGGGTGGCGCGCCTGGTTTAGGTTTGTGAGGTGTCCAAGGAACATCGCTCATCCAATAGGCAAGCTCTTCACCGCAGCCTGTGCCATCCTTGGGATCTGGTTTCCATTGGTTGTTGCAGCCCTTCATGCCTGCAGGGCAATTCAGGCGAATATGAAAGTGATAGTCATGGCCATAGAGCGGGCGCACTTTGGCAAGCCATGATCGATCTCCGGTGGCCCATTTGCACAATTCGGCTTTGATTGGTGGGTGTACGAAAATACGCGCAACTTCGGGATAAGAGGCTGCACGCTTGACCAATCTGGCACGCGACTCTGTCCAGGTTTTTGGGTTAATATGTTTGTGGTCCAACACCATCACGGTTGCTGAAATATTTTCGCGTTCTTTGGGTGTTAACAAATGGTCCGGCATCGGGGTGAACCACACGTCGGCATCCAATCCAATTTGATGGCTGGCGTGTCCCGATAGCATGGGCCCACCGCGCGGCTGGGCCATATCGCCCACCAACAATCCATTCCACCCATCATATTTTTTTGCATCATTGGCCAGCCGTTCGAGCACATCGACCATTTGTGGCATAGCCCAGTTGCGGTTGCGCGAGAGGCGCATCACCTGCCACGCGGGGCCATTGACGGGCAGGGCTTGACCGCCTGCCATGCAGCCTCGCGAATAATCACCGATGGCCCGGGATTTCAAATTAGCCGGCAGCTTTTCACTGCCAAAAAGTTTTTTGGCAGGAATTTTGTTGATGTCACCAAGAGGCGGCTGTGTTGTTGCAAGCTGCGCCAAGCTATTTTGGTCAGTAACAGTTTGGGCCTGAACCTGCACCACCTGCAAAGTTGCAGCACAAAAAATCGCGGCGATTATTTTGAACATGGCATTCTTATTTTTTACGAAATGCATCGAGTGAAACCACCTTTGGTGCCGTGTCAGATACAGACGATTCACCATCTTCGGTCTTTTCTGTATCGGGATCTACTATGGCCAATTTTGGAGAGGTTGAGGGTTTGGCTTCCGCTTCTTCTGTGACCACTTCGAATTGCAATCCAAACTGAACCGCCGGATCGAGGAAACCTTTTACGGCCGCGAAGGGTATTACCAGTTTTTCTGGAATATTGTCAAAAGTAAGCTCTACTTGAAAACGCTCTTCGGTGACGGCGAGATTGTAAAACTGGTGCTGCAACACCACCGTCATTTCACGCGGATAACGCTCAGCCAGGCGGTCACCGATTGAAACGCCGGGATAGCGGGTATTGAAGGCGATGTAAAAATGATGATCGCCCGGCAGGCCTGATTTCTCAACTTTGCGCAAAGCCTCGCGCACCACGCCCTTCAAGGCATTTTGGGCAAGCTGGTCATAACGCATCAGGTCTTCAGGCATTTACAATATTACTCAATGTGATTTGCGACTCGAAGCGGAACATAGCCGTATGGATGGGGTGTTGTCACGCTTTGGTGGATTTGGATCGCAACATAGATGAGCGATGCGATCACCCCGATAATGCCGAAGCGTTGGGATGACAGATAAAAATGAAAATGAGAAAGTGCTGGCTTCTGTTGCCAGGTGCCAGCGAACCCCGCCTTAGGTCGCTAAACCGAAGGGCTTCAAGTTTTGGTCTTTCGCGCTACATTAAGCAGCGAGAGCAACCGGAGCAAAGTTATCGTTTGCAACTAGAAATTAGCCCGACACGTCGGAACCATCACGGGCAAAAAACCAACCTTTACACTCTCGTCGATCCTGTTTCGCCCCCCTTAAAGGCGATTGGACGGAGCTTGAGGCTGGGCCCTGTCGCGGATTTTAAGGAAATCCGCTTTCGGGCTTTCACCGATTGCTCCGCAATCGTCTTTGGTGGAGGCGCCGGGTACTGCCCCCGGGTCCGATAAGCTTATTGCGTTAGCCGTTTATCACCATAGTCAACTGCATTGCTGCACCTGACAGAACCAATATAGGAGGTCTTGATGGCTAAATAAAGAGCGAAAGAATTGAACGCTGTGGTTGTTGGGAAATGCTTCAAACGACTTTGCAAATGCTCAATTAGATGCTAGCTTTCCACATGCAGCCGAAATGGTTGTGTGCATATAACCCAAAATTAGGGGGACAAACTTTGGATTACTCTGCTGACATTAAGAGATATACATCGAATGTAAATGCTGCTGCGGTTGACTCAATTGTCAAATATTGTGGCATTGCGCTTCGTGGTAAAGATTCACAATTTGTAGCGATGACTGATCCTGCAGAAGTAAAGCGTGTTGTGGATGGGTTCTGCGCTAAGAAGCTTGGTCTTGCTGCGGGTCCGGCTGAAGCTGCAGTTAGAGCTGCTGGCGAAAAGATGAAGGCCGATAAAACCAAGCACCGGGTTACGGTTTATTACCTGATTGCTGAAGCGACGGGTACTATGAGCAAACTCGCTTAAGTTCTCCACATTGAAGAGTTTTGCGGCGGGGCTTATCGAAGCTTCCGCCGCTTTTGTTTTGCGGAATCAGTTGGGACCACTAAAGTCGGATTTATGAAACAATATCTCGATCTCATGCGCCATGTGCGCGACCATGGTGTAATCAAGACTGACCGGACTGGCACGGGCACAAAATCAGTTTTTGGCTATCAAATGCGCTTTGATCTTGCTGCCGGGTTGCCATTGGTGACCACCAAAAAATTGCATCTGCGGTCGATCATCCATGAGCTCCTGTGGTTCATGAAGGGCGATACGAACATTAAGTATCTCAATAATAATAAAGTGACGATCTGGGATGAGTGGGCCGATGCCAACGGCGATCTTGGCCCGGTTTACGGCGCTCAGTGGCGCTCTTGGCCGACGCGCGATGGCGGAGTGATTGATCAGCTTGGCGAAGTGGTGAAGCGCATAAAGTCTTCGCCTGACTCGCGGCGCTTGATTGTTACGGCGTGGAACCCAGCCGATGTTGATAAGATGGCGCTGCCACCCTGCCACTGCCTGTTTCAATTTTATGTGGCGGATGGAAAACTCTCGTGCCAGCTTTATCAGCGCTCGGCTGATATATTTCTCGGTGTGCCGTTTAATATCGCATCCTATGCCATGCTCACCCACATGATTGCCAAGGTAGCGGGACTTGGAGTTGGTGAATTTGTGCATACGCTGGGCGATGCACATTTATATCTCAATCATCTGGATCAGGTCGAAGTGCAATTGGCCCGCACGCCACATCCTTTGCCGCAGCTCAATTTCAAGCGGGACGTAACTGAGCTTGATGGGTTTTCGTATGAGGATTTTGAAGTGCTCAATTATGTCGCTGATGCCAGCATTGCTGCTCCGATTGCGGTTTAGATAATGGCAATATTTGGAGCAGATTTTCAGCGTGCAAAGTCAGAATGGCTTTATCCGCGTGACGTGCAGCAGTCACTTTGGCGTGGTTTGGTGTGTTTCGTGGTCTTGGCGATCTTGGATGTTTTGTTACAAACACTTGGCGGCATTGCTTCATATTTCATCCTTTTTTGGGATGGCTCACGTCAGCTTTTTGTTGATATGGGAACAACCGCGCCGGAGTTTATGAAAGCCAGTGTCATCGGCATTACACCTTCTGCCGTGCTGGTCGTTATCGCTGCGGTTTATTTTGCCCAGTTTGGTCTGCGGAATCGGCAAGGTAAGCTGCCATTGCAATTTCCCGAACTTGGTTTTTGGGGCTGGGTCACGGTTATTGTTGGCTTTTGCATTTTGATGTGGATGGTTTTCATTGGCACATTTGTCATTTTGGGCATCGATCCCGAAACCTATTCACCGGCTGGAGGGTTGAAAGATGGGCAAAGCGCATCTGGTTTGGTTGAAAAAACCATCGCCGATCTGGCAAATCAACCTTGGTTGTTTGCCTTGGCTTTGCCTGGCGTCATTCTGGGGGCTCCTGTAACCGAAGAACTCATTTTCCGAGGTGCCTTGTTTTCAGCAATTGTGAATACGAGATTGGGTCGCGTTGGGGCTGTGTTGATCAGCAGCGCTTTGTGGGCGCTCATCCATCTCTCAGCTGCTCCTTGGCTTTATGTTGGGGTAATTTTCATCATGGGTTTGGTACTGGGCGTTTTGCTGTTGCGCTTTGGTAGCCTGTGGGTGACGATTGCCTGCCATGCGGCTTGGAATATGTTTAACTCGCTGGTGATTTTTGGGGTGGGCACCCATTCGTGATTGAGATTCGCGCCATAAGGCCTGGTGAAGGGCACATTATCCTCGAGAGCGCGCGCGAGTTGGGTAAAACCCATTATTGGGGCCCGACAATGAGTGCGACAGCTGCAGATTATGAAGCAGCGCTTTTCTGTGATGGTCCGATTATCGGGGCTTTGGTTGCCTTTGTTGATGGTGTGCCAGCTGGCACGGCGTTATGGCATCGTAGTTTTTCAACTTCGGTTGGCAAAGAAGTTATGTATCTCGAGGATTTGGTGGTTATGCCTGATTTTAGACGTCAGGGGGTTGCCGAAGCTCTTATGAAAGAGGTTGCGAAGGCGGCTGTAGCGCGCGGATATCAAAAGATATTCTGGTTGATGATGGATTGGAATAAAGGGGCACGTTCGCTCTACTCAAAACTCGGTGCCGAGATTGAAGATGGAAACTGCTATTGCAGTTTGGAAAAGCAAGCCTTGCTGGATTTGGCCTCATGAGTCGCATTGCTTTTGTGGTTGCCGTTTCGCGCAACGGCGTTATTGGCCGCGATGGTGGGCTGCCCTGGCATTTATCGTCAGACCTCAAACTGTTTAAAGCGATCACTTTGGGCAAACCTATTATTATGGGCCGTAAAACATGGGAAAGCCTGCCGCGCAAGCCTCTGCCGGGACGGGTGAATATTGTGATTACCCGGAAGCCAGATTTTTCGGCTGAAGGGGCAATAGTTGTTCATACGGTGGATGCTGCACTGGCGGCAGCTGGAGATGCTGAGGAAATTGCCATTATCGGTGGTGGCGAAATTTATGATTTGTTCTTCGCGCGGGCCGACCGGATTTACCGCACGGATGTTGATTTGGATGCGAAAGGCGACACGGTTTTCCCAGCACTTTCCCCCAAGGAATGGCGTGAAACCCGGTCCGAGACCTTTCCACAGGGGCCAAATGACAGTGCGGGCTTTACCCTTCGGGTTTTTGACCGCAAATCATAGTTTGACCAACCAAATGTGGACTTTTGAGCCAGCGCTACCTATATGCGCTGCACATGATTGATGAGGATCCATAATGCCTTGGAATGACGATGACGGAAAGAACAAGCCCCCAAGCGACCGTGGCCCATGGGGTAAACCGCCGGGGCAAAAACCTGGTGGCGATGGTCCAAAGAATAATTGGGGCAGCGGCAATCGCGGCGGCCCTGGCAACATTCCGCCAGAGCTCGATGATCTTTTCAAAAAAGGCAAAGACAGTTTGAAATCTGTGCTGCCGCAAGGCGGCGGCATTGCTGCATGGCTCTTGCCGGTTGCAGTGCTGGCCGTCGGGTGGGTTTATGCTTCGGTTTATCAAGTGCAGCCTGATGAGCGCGGCTTGGTGCTGCGCCTCGGGGCCTATCAACGCACAGTGAGCCCTGGTTTGCATTTTGCGGCCTGGCCTATTGAGACAATGGAACTTTTGCCGGTTGCGGCCGAAAATCAAACCTCGATTGGTGATAGCGGTGACGAAGGGCTTATGTTGACTGGCGATGAAAATATGGTCGACATTCGCTTTAAGGTTTTGTGGAAAATTTCTGATCCGCAAAATTTTCTATTCAACGTTCAAGAACCAGAATCAATTGTGCGCGCTGTCTCGGAAAGTGCAATGCGCGAGATCGTCGGGCGAACACCGGCTTCTGAAGCTTTGACAACCGGCAAGGCTGCCATTCAAGATCAGGTGACAGAAATTGCTCAACGCACACTTGATAAATACAAGGCTGGTATAAAGATTACGGGCCTTGCTCTGGAAGGCGTTGAACCTCCAGCCCCGGTTTTAGATGCGTTTGAAGATGTGCAACGTGCCAAGCAGGATCAGCAGAAATCAATCAATGATGCTGAAAGCTATTCCAATCAAAAGCTACGCAACGCCGAAGGCGATGCCGCACAAATCGTCGAAGATGCAAAAGGCTACAAGGCACAAATTGTAGCTGAAGCCAAAGGTGAAGCGCAACGCTTTGAGAGTGTTTATACCGAATATTCCAAAGCAAAAGACGTGACGCGCGAACGCCTGTTTCTTGAAACAATGGAAAATGTGATCGGAAAATCCAACCGTATTATAATGGACCCGAACAAGGGCGGGCAGGGGGTTGTGCCCTATTTGGCATTGCCTGCACTTCAGAATGCGGCACCAGCTGGGAGCAACCAATAATGGGAACGTCTAGAATTGCTTTGGGCCTTGTTGGGCTGGCTGTGTTGGTTGTTGCTTCCATGTCAATCTTCAAAGTTGACCAAAGGCAAACGGCTTTGGTTATGCATTTTGGTGAGGTGAGCCGTATCGTCGATCAACCAGGGTTGCACTTGAAATGGCCAATTGCTGATGAGGTGATAGATATCGAGAATCGCACCTTTATGTGGAGCTCTGATAATATGGCGGTGCAGGTTTCTGACAAGCAGCGCTATTTGGTGGATACTGTAACGCTTGTGCGTATTTTGGATGCGCAGAAGTTTCGTGAGACTGTGGGCGCTGATTTAGATTTGGCGCGCCAGCGTATTGAGACACGATTGAATGCAGCTTTGCGCCAGACCTATGGCAAGCGCACATTTGAAGCTGCGCTTTCGAATGACCGTGAAGTGATGATGCAAGAGATCACCAACCAGGTGGCGGGTGAGGCGCAAGCCTTGGGGATCAACATTGTTGACGTTCGGATTCGCCGCACGGATTTGATGAAAGAAGTGTTGGAAGCAACATATGAACGGATGAAATCTGAACGCAATGCCGAAGCGCAGAATTTGCGCGGTAAGGGCGAGGCTTTGCATACACAAATGAAAGCTGAGGCCAATCGCAAGGTTTTGGAAATCACCTCGGAAGGCCAACGCAAGGCTGAAATCATTCGGGGTGAAGGCGAAGCTGAACGAGCCTCGATTTTCGCGGCGGCTTTTCAGAAGGACCCAGAGTTCTATAGCTTCTACCGCTCAATGCAGGCTTATAATAAAAGCTTGGCCGGCGGTGGCACCAGCTTGGTCCTCAGCCCCAACTCGGAGTTCTTCAAATATTTTGGAACCCAGAAAGATGGCTCACAGGTTCCAGCTGAAAAGTAATGGGTAGCACAATCTTGACGGCCTTTGGTCTCGTATGTGTGATTGAGGGCCTCACTTATGCCTTGGTTCCGAGCCATTTGAAAAAGATGATGGTTGGAATGCTGGGCATGTCTAACGAGCAGTTGCGTCTGGCTGGAACACTTGTTCTGGCTTTGGGTGTGGCGCTGGTTTGGCTGGCACGAAGTTTTTTTACATAATGGTTTATTGGAGACGGCACAGATGATTAAGCGTTTTAAGGCTTCGCAAATTTTGGGCGCTGCGGCGCTTTCGACCTTGCTGCTCGGCATGCCCGGTCTCAATCAGGCCTTTGTGCCGCAAGCTTATGCGCAAGCGCAGACCCTGCCCAATATAGCAGATCTTATTGAAAAGCTGCTTCCAGCTGTGGTTGAAATTTCAGTGGTTTCGAAGGTTTCATCTTCTGGTGGTGGTGTTATTCCACAAATTCCTGATGATTCACCTTTCAAGGATTTCTTCGACGAATTCTTGAAAAAGAAACAGCAGCAAGCCCCCGGCGATCAAGGCGATGATAAGGGTGGCGCACCTGCACCGGATGATCAGACTGTGAACTCAATGGGTTCAGGCTTCATTGTCGATGCGTCTGGTTTGATCGTCACCAACAATCATGTGGTTGAGGGTGCGGATTCAATTCAGGTTCACATGCAAGATGGCACCATTATGAAAGCTGAACTTGTGGGCCGCGACCCGAAGACGGATATTGCCGTGATCCGTGTGAAGCCTGACAAGGCCCTTCCCACAGTTGCTTTTGGTGATAGTGATAAGTTGCGGATTGGTGAGTGGGTAACGGCGATTGGTAACCCGTTTGGTTTGGGTGGTTCAGTTTCACTCGGCATTGTTTCAGCGCGCAACCGCGATATTAATGCTGGTCCCTATGATGACTATATTCAAACTGACGCTGCAATTAACAAAGGCAATTCCGGTGGCCCACTGCTCAATATGGCAGGAGAAGTTGTTGGTATTAACACGGCGATTTTCTCTCCGACTGGTGGCTCGGTTGGCATTGGTTTTTCCGTGCCTTCAAACACAGCAAAAAATGTTGTGGCGCAGCTCGAGAAGTTTGGCGAAACCCGCCGTGGTTGGTTGGGCGTGAAAATTCAAACGGTCACCCCTGATATTGCTGAAAGCATGGGCATGGATAAGCCACGCGGGGCTTTGGTTGCTGATGTGACCACAGGTAGCCCCAGTGAAAAAGCTGGCATTGATGCAGGTGACGTTATTGTTGAATTCAATGGTCGGCCCATTACCGATTCAAAAGAATTGCCACGCGTCGTTGCTGAAACTGAGGTTGGCAAAGAAGTGGCACTTAAGGTCATCCGTGACGGCAAAGAGCAGGAAATAAAGGTTACACTTGGGCGTCTCGAAGATGGTGAGAAATTGGTGGCCAAAGAAGATAACACATCGAAACCTGCCCCCGCTGCTCCATCGACAGTTACTGTGCTTGGCATGACAGTGAGCGAAATGACCGATGAGCTTCGCGCCACATTTAAGATTGATGATAAAGTGCAAGGCGCTTTGGTGACTGAAGTGGCTAAGGATGGTGCTGCCACAGATAAGGGCATTGAAGCTGGCGACGTGATTATGGAAGCAGGTGGCAAGCCAGTTGCGACCTCAGCTGAAGTTTCTACAGCCATCGAAAGCGCCACGAAAGACGGCAAGGCTTCAGTACTCTTGCTCATCTCCAAAGGTGGTAAAGCTGGTGAGACGCGGTTTATTGCGCTGAAGTTGAAGAAGTAAAGTTTGCTTCGAGGCTCGTAGCGAATGCGAGCCTCGAAGGATTACTCTTAAGCAGGCTCATCTTCATTTTGATATTGCGTTGGGCCAACTGGGCGCAATGGCAACACGCGCTCTCCGAAGACAGGCGGACGTGGAGCTTGCCGCATCGGCATGGGCATTTGATCTTGGGGCTGCATCATGGGGGGCTGTTGTCTTGTCATCAGTCCGGTTTGGATATTGCTTTCGATCGTGAATTCCTGATTGCCGCCGATCAAAATCAGATGCTCCACATCATCGCGACGCACGATCACCAGCCGGTGGGTTTTATCAAGTTCATGATATTCGCTGATGCCCAGCCTTTGACCACGGCGACCGCGTACGCGCTGATTGAACAGTTTGTAGATAATAACGCCGAGAATGAGTGCTGCCAGAATGATCAGCGCCATTACAAGCATGCCAAGGTAAGGTGTTAGGTCTGGCATAATAAGCCCTCCAGTTTAATCGATTCTATTTTACACATAAAAGTTAACAGAATCACGTGCTGATTATGGTTGTCGAAAAACTGCATTTGCAACCGACGATTCAAAGCCGTTTCGCATATACTAGCGGTTGATTCGGGGAATGGAAGATGACGGCTCGGGGCGACACTGATCAACTAACGCGGAACTATCAGAGGGCAGGTTTGCTCGCATATGTGCTGCCGTTGTTGATTCTCATGTTGGGTCTCGGCATTGGGGCTGCTGCTTGGTATCTGCAAGATTCAGTAAAGCCGTGGATGTTGGCCGCAGGGGCTGGCCTCTCATTTCTGGGGCTCGTGGCACTTCTGGGGTGGTCGATGGGGGCAATTAAATTTGTCGGCGGTCAGTCTGAACGGCACTTTTTTGATTCTGTGCTCGATGCCTTGGCTGATGCTTGCGTGGTGACAGATGCAAAGGGCCGTGCGGTTTATGCTAATGCTCCTTATTTAAAATTGGCCTCGCGCGCAGGTGTTTCGCGGCTGGTTGGTTTTGATATTTTATATTCTGGATTTGCCGAGTTTGCCGAGCCGATTTATCAATTGGCACAGGCAGCGCGTGAGGGAAAGCCACTCCACCGTGACATGCGCTTGGCTGCGGGAGCAGCTGCCCCTGGGGCCTCGGATGAGCGAGCGGGCTGGCTTCG
>JANYGE010000351.1 GCA_025362535.1 Hyphomicrobiales bacterium | reverse complement strand
GTTTGAACAAAGGGCGCTGGCTTGCAGCTTTTGCAGCTGCGGCCATCGCCTCTGGTGTGTCGAGGCTGAGTGTAATGGCGGTGATGACAGGTGTTGGCGCTTTAAGGCCGGCTCGTTGCCAGACCGGAATTCCGGAATCTTTTGCCTGCCAGTCCCATAAGGCGCAATCCAAAGCATTCTGCGCTGCTTTGGGAAGATTGAGATCCCTCCTGTGACCCGCTTCAATTGATGAGCATGCCGCTTCTAAACTGGCCAGCACGTGCGGCACTGTTTCGTCATAGCGTGGATAAGGCACGGCCTCACCCCAGCCCGTTACACCATTCTCAGTAATTTTCACCACCACTACTTCGGCTGCTGTTTTGCTGCCGCGGGCGATGGTGAAGGTTCCAGCGATGGGCCAGCTTTCGCTGCTGACGTCTAGTTTTAGCATCAATTCTGCGTTGGCAATTTGCCGGAGGCTTCAGCCAGCATCACATAGATCCGGCCCTGTTCTGAGGCCAAGACCTGTTCCATGATCGCTTCGCCACCTGCAGTTTCCGACAAAGTATCGAGCAGTTTTTCGAAGAGGCGGTTGTAAGCTTGCACTCTGGTGCGCAGCAGGCGCTCTTCGGCATAACGGCCTTCGATCATCTTCACGGTTTTGCGGCTGCGGTTTTCATAGAGACGCTGCGTGAAGACTGATTTATCGCTTGTGTTATAACGCTTTTCCATGTCGCGCGGCAGACTGCCGTCTAAGGCTTCAACCAAGTCACGGGCGGAGGCATGAAGTTTCAGCGTGTAGTTTTCAACCTCTTTGGCCAATGCGCCAAGCTTCTGAGCGCCTTGAGTTGGTGCCGGGGCTTGATTGCGCCGTGCGGCAATAGCCTCATCGATTGAAGCTAAAATGCTAGCATTGGCGTTGCGCTCCGCAGTGATTTTCTGGGCACTGGTCGTTCCGGTAACGGGAGCTTGGAACGAGGTGCCCTCAGATTTTCCCGAGCTGGAACCTTGTGGACCTCGGGGGTTAACAAAGCCTGGGCCGGAAAAATCCATACCTCCTGATTGACGGCGCACCACTTCTGCAAGCGCATTCAAGGCACTGATCTGATCCGAGACAACACGGCGCATGTTATCGGCATTATTGCGGGTTTCTTCTGGCAGATCGATAACGGCGCGCTTTAATTCGCCACGCGCTGCATCAATATCCTTCACCACTTGTTGGGCGGTGATGCGCATATCTTGCGCGGTCTGTTGGAAGTCACTGGCGGTGGATGACAGCATTTCATTCATGCTGCTCAAGGCACGCTCATGTTGCTCACGCAATACGCGGGCGGCTTGTGCCACTTGGCCGTTTGAGTTGGTTTCAAGCTTGCGCAATTCATCTTCAAGGCGTGCCAGTGCGGCGGCCGTTTGATCCGACACAATGCGGTTGATGTTTTGGGCGCGGGCTTCGGCGGTGTTTAAAGATTCTTCGATCGAGGAGATGTAGCTGTTCATCACAGTATCTACTTCGCCTGCACGACGGTTGGCATCATTCACCAAGCCATCGAGTGAGTCTTTGCGATTTTGCAGCATGTGCTCCATTTCGGAGTTGAACTTATCGATGGATTTTTCAACCAGCGATGACACATCATCCAAGCGTTCAGAGATACGGCTGCCCGTCATTTCCAGTTTGCCAGTGAGTTGCATGGATACGCTTTCGAGTCTTGTATCAATATCGCCAGCAGCTGAGGCCAATTGATCCGCAAGATAAGTGTTTGCGGTTTCAATATGCTTGGCAAATTTGCGGTTGGCTTCTTCAAGCTTGCCGCTGGATTCAGCAGCAGCTGAGTCAAACTCGCTCGCGGCGCGATCAATACGATCAACCAGAAGGCCGGTTTCCTGTTCAAAGCGACCACTGATCTGCATGGTGGTTTCACCCAAACCTTCGGAGAAGGCTTCACGGGCTTTGCCGAGATCACTGAAGATTTGACCGCTGGCTTCGCTGAGCACTTCAGCAAAGCGTTGACCAGTTCCATCCAATCTTGTGGAAATATCAGTGGTAACGCGTTCCAAATGCTCTGTCGCCACATCGAAGCGTTGACCCAGCGTGCGCGTGGTGCCTTCGAGCTTGGAATACATATTCTCGCTGGCGGTATCAATTTTTGAGGTGACTTCGGCACTAGAACTATCAAGTGCTTGAGCGGCCCGCACAGCTGTTGTGGCGAAGGTGTTGGTAACCTTCGTTGAGGTTTGATCCAATTGCTCGGTCATCATGCGGGTGTTGACATCGAACAAGGCTGTAAGTTCAGTCGAGGCCTGCTCCAACTGGCTGCCAAGGCGGCTTTCAGTTGTTGATAGCAGACTGCCGAGCTGTGTGGTTGAAATATCAAGCTTGTCGGTGAGTTTAGCCGCAACTTGCGCCACACGGTCGGTTACATTGCTTGTGGTTGAAATAATCCGGTCAGTAACTTGGACAGTGGTTGTTTCAAGCTGCTGGCTGATATGGGCAGATGAGAGCTCCAAACGGCTGAACAATTGAACTGATGTGTCTTGCAGTTTAGAATTCAAGTCGCCTGCGGTGTTGGCCAAGGCGGCCAACATGCCATCGCGCGCCGTATCGACCCTATGTACGAAATCGCCCGACACGGAGAGCAAGCGGTCAGTTACGAGGCCGCCGGAACTTTCAATGTTTTGCGCCAAGGCCAAACCAGAATCTTGCATTTGGCGACTAACAATTTCCGAGGTTTCTTTCAGATGCGCGGCGATGGTGCCGCTGGTCGAAACCAGCAGATCATTGATGCCTGATCCTGCCACTTGCATTTGACTGGTGACTTGGGTCGTCAGGTTAGCAAGATTTAAACTGATTGCTGTCGATGAATTCTCGATGCGGCCTGTTGCGGCCTCCACAAGACCCGCATATGATTCAGCAGCGCCATGAACACGCTGCGAAACTGTATCGGCATGCTGAGCGAGCTGGCTTGAAAGCAAGGTTGCGGCGCTGTCCAGCGTTGTGGTTACAGAAGCAGAAGAGTTTTCGATGCGACCTGTGGCAGCCTCCACGAGGCCTGCATAGGTTTCAGCAGCATCGTGTACGCGGCTTCTCACAGTGTCGGCATGCTTATCAAGCTGATTTGCGACCAAAATCGATGCATTGGCAAGATTGGTGCCAATGGATGCCGACACATTTTCGATGCGGCCCGTTGCAGTTTCCACAAGACCTGCATAAGTTTCTGCCGCACTGTGTACACGGTGCGAAACTGTATCGGCATGTTGAGTAAGCTGGCTTGAGACCAAGGCAGCCGCGCTATCCAGCGCTGGGCCGACAGAAGCAGAGGAGTTTTCGATGCGGCTCGCTGCGGTTTCAATAACGCTTGCATAGGTTCCAGCAGCATCCAGCACACGGTGTGAAACTGTATCAGCATGTTGTTCGAGCTGGCTCAAGACCAAAGTGGCAGCACTATTGAGTGTGGTGCTGACGGATGACGACATATTTTCGATCCGACCAGTTACTGTTTCGACTTGACCAGCATAAATTTCCGCTGCGTCGAGTACGCGGCGTGAAACCGTATCGGCGTGTTGATCGAGTTGGCTTGCGACCATGGTGGTTGCTGTTGTCAGGCCATCATCAATGGTTTTGGCAGCTATTTCCATGCGGCCCGTTGCAGTTTCCAGCATCCCTGCATAGCGCTCGGCTGAATCTTGCACACGGCTGGTGATCGTTACGGCATGCTGATCGAGTTGACCTGCGAGATTACCAGTGAACTGTTCGATGCGGCCAGCAAAACCAGAACCGGAAGTGCCCAGTTGTTCGAGCAGGCGTTTGCCAGCTTGATCAAGACCTGAAATCAAATGTGTGCCAGATGTACTTACTTGCTCATTCAAACGAAGAGCAGCAGCATCCACTCCGCCAACAATTTGAACCGCAGCTTGATCTACATATGAATTAAGATCGTGGTGGGTGCCTTGAATTTTTTGAATGAAATCGGCAGCGACACCTTGCATGCCTGATATCACCAAGGCTCGGCTTTGTTCAATGCGATTGGCGGTGTCCAGACCAGAGCGTTCAATGACACCCGACACTTCATCGGTGGTATTTTTCAAATGATAAGTGAGATTTTCACTGATGCCACCCAGAGTTTGGGCAAGCTCACTGGCGGTTTGCTTAATGTTAGTCACTGAGCTGGTGCTAAAGCGCTCAATGGTCTGACCCACTTCGGTGTTTGCCGCAGTCAGCTGTTCAGTGCTCTGGCGCAAGAGGCCGAGCAAACTGCTTTCCATGGTTTTCACCTCGCCGCCGAATTTACGGGTCTCGGTGCCGAGATTATTGGCTGTGAAATTCAGCGTTTGGACATATTCCTGCAACTGCGAAGAAAAGCCACGGAAATCGGTCACGAGCATGGTGGACATGCGTTCAAACTGAGCCGAGTGTCCGCCAATTTCCTGACCAGTGATGGCAGCGCGCGAGGCCACATCTTCAATGGTGCGGGCCAGCTCCGAGGTGGAACCTTTCAAACCATCTTCAAGACGCGAGAATGTAGACAGAGCCAGGTTGATGGTTTGGCCAAGATTTTGAGTGTTAGCTTCCAAGCGCGAGAGCATCGGTGTTGCGTCGCTGGTGACCAGCGCACTGGTTTGCTGCAAAGCCACGCGCTGGGTTTCAAGGCCGCTTACCAAACTGCGGATACGATCTTCATTGTTGCCGAAGGCCCGCTCAATTGCAGCGATTTCCTTGTGGACAATTTCTTCGAGTGATGTGGCCCGTTGGAAAGCATGTTCAACACCGCCCACCAGAAGATCAACCTCTTGGCGCACGGCTTGGGCGATTGAGGTGAGACCATCGGATGCAAGGTCTTGTGGTTTAATCAAACGCATGGCCGAATGCATCAGCACTTCTGACACTTGGCGCAATTGTTGGGCGCGCCATTGAAAATAGGCGATCACAAACATAGCAACGATAGGAACAATCAGCAGTGTTAGGGCTTGCACAATATCGGCTGGGGCTTGTTTGGCGAGACCATCAGCATTGAGCAATTCGGAGTGGCTGAAGAACCAGCCAAAAATCCACAGTAAGGAAAGAATGAAGGCAACTGCATAAATGGCGTTGGATGGTTGACGGCGCAGGCGCGCGAGCATCATCGCTGTTGAAGGGTCATTCTCATTGGCGGGGCGATTGCGTAGGGGGGGCACGTCTAATTCGGGTGACCGATTCTGCTCGGGTGTTTCAAGAGCAGGTAATCTTGATCTGCGGCGGTTATCTGTTGTTTTATTTGCCATAATACGAATACACCCCTTACTGACCGAAACTCGATCAACGCCTCCATCTTGAAACATGCATCCCAAACTGCTCGCACAACTTGGGGGCCACTGCTCGTTTCAAGACGGTCCAAATTTCTGTTTACTATAATTTTGATGGGTTTTGAACCCTAATTGCCCCTTGTGGATGGTTTATTGAAAATTTGGTTAAAATTGTGGATCAAATTGAATCGATTCGAGAAATTGAAATTTAGCCAAATTGCTTAAGGCTTAAATACAGGCTGTGTGTCAGGGTGCATAGTTAGCAAGGAAATTCGGACGTGGCAAAAAAGATGGTTAAGCAGATGGATGGCGGCTTGAATGAATTGCCGAAGTTGAGCGTGTTTGATCGTGAATTATTCGAAATGACCACGATGAACGACCTTAAACTTCAGGTGGAAGTTCTTGAACTTTTCAGCACTCAACTTTCTTTGGTCAGAAAAGCCCTCACGCAAACCAGTCTTGATCTGCAAGACAGCAAATTTATGAGCCACAGTTTACGCGGCGCAGCTTCAGCCGTGGGTGCCAATGAGATCGAATATCTGGCCAGCCAATGGGAGCAAATGTCCTTGGATCAAGAGACACTCGCCAAACGATTTGAGACAGCGGCACGCAAATTTCAATTGGCTACAGCCCATTATCGGCAGATGCAGAAGGCTGGGTGAGTGTTGGATTTAGGCTGTTTTGCGAGACCTTGCGGGCGAGATCGTGGTTGAAAAGCCCGCGCATAGCAATATCAATTGGTGTTTCCTTGCCCATGATGTGGTTCAAAGCATCATGCGACCAAACTAAGCATTCTGCATCATCCTCAAGGCCTACTGTGGCGGTTGCAGGGTTTCTGGTCAAAAAGGCGATTTCTCCCAAAAAGGCGCCAGAGGAAATTTTAATGCTCTGACTATCTTTCATTATGTGTGCATGGCCCTTTAAGAGATAGAAGATTTGATCTGGCATCTCACCTTGGGCCAAAATCATATTTTTGGGCCCATGGATTTTTTTGGTTGGGGCGACAAGACGTTTGAATTCGCCAGGGGATAAAACTGAAATTCGGCTAAATAGACCCCGGAGCTCACTTGAAACCCCAAAATCCAATCGATCACGGAAGATCAGTATGATCATGATGATATTTGTGACGCTGGTGAAAAATTTCCACAAGAGAGGGTCCATTAAAGGACCCCCGGGAATGGCAAAGTAATAGAGGCCTTGGAGGACAAGGCTGACCGCCATCACCAAACGGAGATAAAGTTGGTCGCGCATAATCAGCGAGAGTAAAGCAAGACCATTGGCAAGATGGTAAAGGGCAGGAAAAATATATTCAGGCACAATAATCAGTTTAACCATTTTTAGTCTCAAAACACCAATGTTCTGATGCGCAGTTTCTTCTGCGCGTCCATAGCAGTTCTAACATGACAAATTTGTTACAGCCGTAAACTGAAAAAAGCCTTTTCAAAAAAATGACTTGGATGTTGCAGCTTGCAAACTTGCGTTTCGACATGCCTTCTCCTATTGAACTATCCAAAATTCAACTGGAAAGTGAGCAATGGCAAAAATCACCTTTATTCAACATAATGGTACGGAAATCACTGCAAATGGTGTGGCCGGGATGACTGTTATGGAAACTGCCGTGAAAAATCAGGTGCCCGGCATTGATGCAGATTGTGGTGGGGCCTGTGCCTGCGCCACATGCCATATCTATGTGGAACCTGAATGGCGCGAAAAAGTGGGTGCGCGCAACCCGATGGAAGAAGACATGTTGGATTTTGCATTTGATGTGCGCGACAACAGCCGTCTCTCTTGTCAGATTAAAGTGAGTGATGCGCTCGATGGCCTTCGCGTTAAAGTTCCAGAAAAGCAATTCTAAGCGAGATTTGAATTCATGTCGGATGTGATCACTACGGATGTTGTTATAATCGGCGCAGGCCCTTGTGGTTTGTTCACGGTTTTTGAATTGGGCCTTCTCGATATTCGCTGCCATGTGCTGGATATTCTGGATCGCCCCGGTGGACAATGTGCCGAGCTTTATCCGGAAAAGCCGATTTACGATATTCCGGCTTTGCCGCTGGTGACTGGAGCTGAACTCACTTCACGTCTCATGGAACAGGCAAAACCGTTCAAGCCCGACTATCATTTCAATCAGATGGTCAC
>JANYGE010000315.1 GCA_025362535.1 Hyphomicrobiales bacterium | reverse complement strand
CAATTGCAGAGCCAAAAAAATAATTGAGATTATTCTTTGAATTTCGGTGACAGTGCATTTATGAATTTCGGTGACAGTGCATTTAACTTAACGTCTCTCTTTGACCGTCATCCCCGCGAAGGCGGGGAGCCAGCTTTATTTCACGTTTGGACATAGAAAGCTGGGCCCCTGCCTTCGCAGGGGTGACGGTCGGATTGGAGAGGGGACTTGACAATGTTCCTTGTTTGTTCTAGTGCGGATTGCAGGAGGATTTGTCTGGAATGGACTGGGCACGAGCGACTGAGAGAAACCGAGTGGCGCTCGCCCGCATTGTGGTGGAGATTTTTGCACTGGTGGGATTTGTTGCTGGTGAGCGATTGGAGCGTTTGCCACGGGGCCTTTATCTGGCGGCAGAACGGTTATTGCGGCCCACGGAATCGGCTTTGCGGCGCTTGATCATTATTGCTGCACGGGGGCTTGTTGTGAAGCCTTCTGTCTCGCGTCCCTTTCCTAAAGGCATAGTGATTGCAGCTGGTGTGAAAGTGCCGATGTCATTTCGCTTGTTTGATGCGCGAAAGAGATTTGATTTTATTGAGCCTGAAAATCCTTTGATTGTGATGGTCAAGACCTTTTCCAGAAATCCGTTTAATCCATTTGAGCGACACACCCAGTGGCGGTGCCAAGAGCCAGAGACCCACGATTATACGCTCAATCTCGCGCGCAGATTGGCTGCCGTCAAACAGGCTCTTGAAACTTTGCCGCAGCAAGCAAGCCGCATGGCCCGCTGGCAAGCCAAGCGCAAAACCATGGACAAGCCTAAATTCACTTCTCCCTTGCGCCCGGGTCCGCCCCCTGGACATCGTGTCAAACCCGAAAAGGAAATCGACCTCGTTCTCAAGGAATGTCATGGTCTGGCATGGGATGCTCTGCGCGAAGATTCATCTTGAGCTAACTCTACAACCTGCAAAATGACTGATCCCAGAGGTTTTCCAATATTCATTGCAAAACCTGCGTTCTCACGCTATATAGCTCCCATCCCCGACAGCACTATGTCAAACAATACAGGGCCGGAATACGGTTCTGAAGGAGAAGAAAGCTATGTCCGCACCTCTGATGCCGAAAGCCACTGCCGTTTGGTTGGTTGAAAATACGGCGCTTACATTCAAGCAAATTGCAGATCTTTGTGTTTTGCATGAGCTTGAAGTGAAGGGCATTGCTGATGGTGATGTGGCCGCTGGCATCAAGGGCATGGACCCAGTGACAGCCGGGCAGCTCACCCGCGAAGAAATCTCCAAGGGAGAGAAAAATCCGGATTACAAGTTGTCATTGCTGGTTTCAAAAGTTGCTGTGAATGTGAAGCGCGCCACCACTGGCCCACGCTACACGCCCGTGTCGCGCCGTGGCGATCGCCCTGATGCGATTATGTGGTTGCTGCGCTATCATCCGGAAATGCCAGATTCGGCGTTGATGAAATTGGTGGGCACCACCAAGCACACGATTGCTTCGGTGCGTGACCGCGACCATTGGAATGCATCCAATATCAAGCCAGTTGATCCCGTAACCTTGGGCCTGTGCTCGCAGTTGGAATTGGATTTGGCTGTGGCCAAGGCTGCTTCAAAAGGCAAAAAAGTGATGCCGGATGCAGCGGCTCCGCGCACGCTTATTCCAGCATCTGAAGTTACAGGCACTGCAGCTCATACTGCTGCTATGGCGGAAGCCGAAGCTGCGCGCACACTTGAAGCGCAATCAGCAGCACCTACGCGTGAAGATGATCAGAAACAATATGATGTTGATTCAGTCTTTGCGAAATTGAAGGGCATTAAGATCGAACAGGATAACGAATAATGCGCATTCTTGTGGTTGGTGCTGAGGGCACTGTGGGCAAAGCGGCGATTTCTGGTTTCAGTAAAGGCCATGAGATCGTCAAGGCAGGTCGCAAGTCTGGCGATGTGCATGTGAACGTAATGGACGAAGTGTCTGTTACGGCGATGTATCAGAAGCTGGGCAAAGTTGATGCGGTGGTGGCCTGCACGGGGCACTCCTATTTTGGTCCCGTTTCTG
>JANYGE010000271.1 GCA_025362535.1 Hyphomicrobiales bacterium | reverse complement strand
CTGGCGAACACCAGATGGCCTTCCTTGGCTGGACCGGTGACAATGGTGACCCAGACAATTTCCTTGCTGTGCTTTTGGGTTGCGGCAAGGATGGCAAACCAAATGCCAACAACATTCCTAAGTGGTGTGATGCCAAGTTCCAAGAAGACATCACCAAGGCAGCAGCCAGTGCCAACCAAGATGAGCGCACCAAGCTCTATATGGATGCTCAGGTGATCGTTTCTCAACAAGTGCCTTGGCTGAACATCGCCCACTCCACAGTGTTTGAACCCGTGAGCAAGAAAGTGTCTGGCTACAAAGTCAGCCCTCTCGGCTCTCACGAATTCCAGAACGTGGACGTTGCCGAATAAGTAAACTGAGCAGCGGGGCAATCCTTCATAGGGTTGCTCCGCACTTCTCGCGGTGACTGGATGTTTCGCTTCCTTCTCAAGCGTGCTGCACTAACGCTGCCCACGTTTTTTGCTCTGATGTTTGTGACCTTCATCATGATCCGGCTCGTGCCAGGCGATCCAATTGAAGTGCGCCGCGGCGAACGTGGTATTTCACCAGAGCGTTTGGCTGAACTCCGCCATGCCATGGGGCTCGACCAACCGGTTTGGAAACAATTTTTTGATTATGTCTGGGCGCTCTTGCATGGAGATTTTGGCATATCGATTGTTTCAAAAGCCCCGATAACAACCGAGTTCTTTACGCTCTTTCCTGCCACTCTTGAGCTCGGCCTTTGCGCGATGCTCTTTGCCATTTGCGTTGGCGTTCCCGCAGGTGTTTTAGCAGCAGCAAAACGGGGCAGCTTTTATGATCAATCAATGATGGGCGCTGCGCTGGTTGGCTATTCGATGCCGATTTTTTGGTGGGGCCTCATTCTCATCCTGTTTATGTCGAACACTTTGCACCTCACTCCGGTCTCGGGACGGGTTGACCTGATCAAATTCTATTATCCACCGGTAACCGGCTTCTTGTTGATCGATTCAATTATCTCAGGGCAGAAAGGCGCATTTTTAGATGTTGTGCGCCATCTCATTTTGCCAACGATTGTGCTTGGCACCGTGCCGCTTGGCGTTGTGGCCCGCATGACGCGCTCGTCAATGCTGGAGGTTTTGGAAGAAGATTATGTGCGCACGGCAAGAGCCAAAGGCCTTTCAGCATTTCGGGTTATTGGCCTCCACGCTTTGCGCAATGCCCTCATTCCGGTCGTCACTGTTATTGGTTTGCAAATAGGGTCACTTTTAGCTGGTGCAGTGCTAACGGAGACTATTTTCTCATGGCCCGGCGTGGGCCACTGGTTGGTGCAATCCATCGCCCGGAGGGATTATCCAGCACTGCAAGGTGGCATCATGCTGATTGCGGGCTTGGTTGTTGTAGTGAATTTTATGATTGATATGCTGTATGGATTTATCAACCCAAGGATCCGCCATGGTCGCTGATGCAACACATCAAGCACCTCCGGGGCCTTGGCTGGCATTCTGGCGATCCTTTCGTGAAAATCGTGGTGCTGTCATCGGACTGGCTGTCGTTTCTTTTGTGGTTTTCATCGCCGTCTTTGCAAATATCTTGGCACCCTATAACCCAATTGAGCAATTTCGAGATTACACCAAACTGCCACCCATATGGGTAGAAGGTGGCAACTGGAAATTCCCGCTCGGCACCGATCCTTTGGGTCGGGATATGCTTTCGCGCATCCTCTATGGTTCGCGCATTTCACTGTTTATCGGCATGGCCGTTATGTTGGTCACTGCTGTGCTTGGTATTTTTTTGGGTCTGATTGCCGCTTTCAAAGGCGGGATCATTGATGTTGTAATCATCAGAATCATGGATTTGATTATGGCTATCCCAAGCTTGGTGCTGGCCATTCTGATCATTGCAGTAATTGGCCCCAATCTCACCAACACCATTGTTGCCATCACGATTGTGTATCTGCCGCGCTTCGTGCGGCTGGTGCGCGCCAGCGCCATGAGTGAGTTGAGCAAGGACTATGTGACGGCGGCCCGCGTGGCTGGCGTTGGTCAATGGCGACTCATGTTCTCAACAGTGTTGCCCAATTGCATGGCCCCCCTCATTGTGCAAGCGGCCCTCGGCATTTCAGATGCTATTCTTGAAGCGGCAGGCTTAGGTTTCTTAGGCTTAGGCGCACAGCCGCCAACACCGGAATGGGGTTCTATGCTGGCGGATGCGCGTGATCTCATCACCTCTAATCCTTGGGTCATGGCAATGCCTGGCATCGCTATCCTGATCACTGTCCTTGCAATCAACCTGATGGGTGATGGGTTGCGCGATGCGCTCGACCCGCGCCTGCGGAGGAGCTGAGCGATGGCGCTTCTCGAAATCGAAAACCTCACAGTTGAATTCAAGACGTCCGGTGGTGCATTCCGCGCGGTGGACCATGTGT
>JANYGE010000265.1 GCA_025362535.1 Hyphomicrobiales bacterium | reverse complement strand
CGATTGGCGATGCGTTTTACAATGCCAAGATCATGGGTGATAAAAATCATCGCCATGCCCAAGCGCTTTTGCAAATCCGCCATCAGCTCTAAAATTTCAGCTTGAATGGTCACATCCAAAGCGGTGGTGGGTTCATCGGCGATCAGCAATTCGGGATTATTAGCGAGAGCCATGGCGATCATCACACGCTGGCGCTGGCCACCAGACATTTCGTGCGGATAGGAGCGCAGGCGGCGTTCGGGCTCTTTGATGCGCACCAGTTCCAGCATTTCAATAGCGCGGGCACGGGCTTCGGCATTGCTCAGTTTCAAGTGGCGCTTGATCGGCTCCATGAGCTGGTTGCCAATGGTATAAAGCGGATCCAGCGAGGTCATCGGCTCCTGAAAAATCATGCTGATTTTACGGCCGCGCATGGTGTTGAGTTCAGCCTTGCTGACTTTCAGCAGGTTGCGGCCATCATAAAGCACTTCGCCTTGGGCTTTTCCATTAGAAGCAAGAAGCCCCATGGCCGCCATCATCATTTGGCTTTTGCCAGAACCGGACTCGCCCACCACGGCAATCGTCTCGCCGCGCATCACCTCGATGCTCGCGCCCTTCACGGCCTCAACCACGCCATTCATGGTGTTGAAGTTTACTTTGATATTTTTGATCGAGAATAGAGGCTCACTCATCTCAACGGTCCTTTGGATCAAGAGCATCACGCAAGCCATCACCGATGAAATTAAGCGCAAAGAGGGTTGAGGTGAGAAAGAAGCTGGGGAAGAACAGCAGCCAATTGGCATAGGGAATATTGCGCGCACCCTGCGAGATCAGAACCCCCCAGCTTGACATGGGTTCCTGCACACCAAGACCAAGATAGGAGAGGAAGCTTTCAAGAATGATCACTTGCGGCACCAGCAGCGTCATATAAATCACCACGGGTCCGAGCAGATTTGGGATAATATGGCGCAGCACAATGCCCCATTTTCCCACTCCCAAGGCTTCCGCTGCCTGCACATATTCCTGGCGTTTAAGCGACAGGGCTTGGCCACGCACAATGCGCGCCATATCGAGCCACATCACACAGCCCACCGCAAAAAACATCAGGATGAAATTGCGGCCAAAAAACACCACCAGCATGATCACGAAAAAGGTGAAGGGCAGCGCATAGAGAATATCAACGATGCGCATCATTACATCATCGGTTTTGCCACCGATGAAGCCTGATGTTGCGCCATAGAGAACCCCAATGCACACGGCCACCAATCCCGCCAAGAGCCCGATGGAGAGTGATACGCGGCCTGCTACCAAAGTGCGGGCCAGAAGATCACGGCCCGAAATATCGGTGCCAAAATAGAAATAATCTTTTTTGGCCGAGGTGCTGAGCACCAGCTTCAAACCATCAGGTGACTTTTCTTCGACATGGGTGGCTTCGAATGAGCCAGAGCGATCAAAATAGCGGGTCACGCGGTCATCAATGGGTTTTAGAGCAGTGAGGGTTACAAATATTTTGCCATCTTTTTCTGCAAAGCCGCCAAAATCAACCTTGGCGCGCTTTGCCGTTTCCTTCAGAGCCGCTTCAATGGTGTCTGATTTCGGATAGGCGCTGAAGCTGGGCGGCACCCGGTTGTAGTTTTCAAAAATTGTCTCAAAATCATGTTGCACAAACCATGGCCCGACAGTGCAGACCAGAGTAATTAAAATGAGATAAATAATGCTCACGCTCGCGGCTTTGTTGGCGCGGAGCCGCGCTCCTGCATCGGCCCAGAGTGATCTGCTTCTGGTGTGTCCGTCAGTCATAGCGCACCCGTGGATCGGCGACGGCATAGAGAATATCGGCGAGAAGATTGAACGCAATGGTGAAGATGGCAACCACAACCACAGTTCCCATCACCAGCGTATAATCACGATTCAAAGCGGCATCGACAAAATAGCGGCCGATGCCGGGAATGGCAAAAATAGTCTCGACGATGATAGAGCCTGTAACCAAGGCAGCAGCGGCTGGCCCGGCATAAGATATGATTGGCAGCAGGGCACCGCGCAAAGCATGGCGGATAATAATGGCATAATCGGAGAGGCCCATGGCGCGGGCGGTTCTAATGTGGTGAGCATGGAGCGATTCAATCATGGAACCCCGCATCAGGCGCGCCACGATGGCCAGTTGCGGCAACATCAAAACCAGAACCGGCCCCACCATCACTTTCCACCCGCCACCAGTCCAGCCGCC
>JANYGE010000264.1 GCA_025362535.1 Hyphomicrobiales bacterium | reverse complement strand
TCCGAAGCTCTTCCCCTTTTATCACCATATCGGCCAGTTTGATTTCAACTGCATCGCTTGGCAATGAGGCAAGCGCTGTTGGCTGTGGCAGCCCTTCGAGTGCCGACCACGGCCCGTGCTTCAGAAGCGCCATCTCCTGCGCTCCTCGCCCGAATGCCGCTTCGCCTGGATTATAGGCAAAGCCCGGATCAATGCCCTTGGGCACAAAAACATATTTAACCCCATCAGGCGTGTTCACCCCCCGCGCAATGAGAGGTGAGGCTGGTGCAGTGGGTGAGACTTTTAATTTCAGCCGTGTGAGATCACGCTCGGAAAGCTGTTGAATGGTGCAGCGGCAGTTCCAGCCATTGGGCGGAAAATGCGTCTGCCACCAAGGGTCATCCCAGCGCAGAACCACATCATCCCAAGCCCGGTGCAGTGGCCTCGTGCGCTCATCTAAAACGGCTTTATAGCGCAGGTAAGGTCGGCTTTCAGCCAGCCTGACAATCTGCGCCCAGCGCCCCGTGGCATAGGCCATGCGCATATTGGTGTTGAAGATCACCGCCTGCCGCCAGCGTCGTTCTCCCTTATAATTCCAGCCATGAGCTGCAACTATAGTGTCAAACTCTTTCCTGAACCAATCAAGCGATTTGCCTTCGGACAAAGCCTTGTCGATAGCATTGCGAAAATCTGAAACCAGAGCTTCCGTATTGGCACCTGCCACCACGAAGGCTCGTGCATGCATGCCCTCCCAAAGATCAGTCCAGCTTTGCGTGGGCAGGTTTAATTTCTGGCGAAGGAAATCAATCGCCTCTGTGGGGTTGACAGCAAAGTTTGAAACAGCATCATTGGCCATCGCTCTCACCCTCTTCGCGCAGAACCCAATCAGGCAGCGGCGGCAATGGCACTGTTTGACCTTTCAGATCATGCATGCAGTCAACCAGATATTCAATCATGCCACCTCGAATAAATGTGTGGCAGACAAATGTTTCCGATGGATGATCATGGCCCTTCGGCCACCATGGCCAAGTGGTGAGTTGTGAAGGGGCATAGGTGGGGCATTCAAGCGTGCCGCTAAACTCCCAACCCGCACCATTATCAGCCGTGTGAGGCCTGATCGCAATGCCATGAAGAGTGTCACAGCCTGGACACCAATAATAATGCCTAGTGCCAACACGGCCATCAATGTTGATACATTGTCGGGCGATCACAATCGGATTAGGCATGAGCGTAATTTGCTGTGCCATCGTCCCTGCCCGTAAGCTCACTGAACACCAGGGCGAGCCGCATGGCATCGGCGAGCTTTGCGGTTTCAAGTTTTGGATAGAGCTTCAGCAAGCCATCGCGCACATCTTCCAATGTGATGGCCTCATCGAGCAATTTTCGCACGGCTGAGATCATCTCATCTAATGCTGGTTGAGCCAAATCTTCGGCAGCACTGGCAATTTGATCAACCACATCACCCGTTTTAAGGGGGTTTGTAACGCTGTTCAAACTGGGTTTCAGCGCCAATTTTGCAGATGGCTTTACAGATGGCTGTACTGGCGGAGTTTGAACCACGCCAGCGCCAAACACATCATCCGCATCCACGGGCTCGGGTGCGCCCAATTGGTCGCGCACCCATTTTGCCGAAACCTGCAAACCCCGTGGCACCAACTTGTCGAGAGCATCGGCCAGAACCGGAATGTCGGTTTCGTTCGGGTGTTCAATAATCAGGCGCGGATAAGATTTTTGCGGGCCGAATTCCAAATCAACCCATGGCTTGATGAGTTGCGGATTGAGTACCGCGCTTAAATCCTTGGCATCCGAAGCTTCAATATCTTTCTGCACCTCGCGGTGTTCCTTGCCCACCGCATGGCCGCCAGCAATGGCGTCCGTGGTGGCCGTCTGGCCGAGCACGAGTTTTGACGTTTGCTGGTCCAAATACTTGCAACGGGCCTCATAATTGGCTGCGGATTTATCGGCCCCCTTGCTCTCGATAAATTCAATGATCATCGAGTCCGGAATGATGGCAGCGCAATCTGCGGCTATATTGGTTACAGCCTGCAGCAATTTATTTTGCTGCTCTTCGGTGGCCCCTTGATTATATTTGCCAATGCGGATGGGCTGGCCATAGACTTGGCTGAAGATCGCCCAATCTTTCTCTGTATATTTTTTCCACATCCAGTTCCAAGTGGCCACCCGCGCAATACCCGATCGCACCGCAAGACCAGACTTGGCCTGAAACTTGGCAACGATGAATTTATAAAGTGGCAAAGGCTCATCTTGCCCGCCAGCTCCGCGCAGCAAAGGTGTTTCAAAATCGGTATGGGAAAAATTAAACCATCTTTGCGTGCGCCATTCCAAGCGCTGTGGCACCCACTGGCCCTCAGAACTATCCCAAATGATTTCTGTGAAGCTGATGCCCTTGCC
>JANYGE010000242.1 GCA_025362535.1 Hyphomicrobiales bacterium | reverse complement strand
ACTCGATAGTTTGGATATTTTAACTGGTAACCCAGTTCGGCTTTGATGCGAGAGTTGGAGACGCGCTTTGAATCGGCATAAAAACTCCTCGCCATGGGAGAAAGCTCAGCCTGTTCAAAAGGAATTTCCGGCGGTGCTGCCACGCCTAATAATTCACATGCGTATGAAACAACATCTTGCGGCGGGCAGGGTTCATCATCAGCCACAGTATATGTTTGCCTGGGGTTGGGCCTGGCAATTGAGGCTTTTAAGATTCCAGCAATATCTTCCACATGAATGCGGCTAAAAATTTGGCCGGCTTTAATAATACGTTTTGCGGTGCCATCTTTTACAGATTCAAGCTGGTTACGACCCGGGCCATAAATACCGGGCAATCTAAAAATATGAAGCGGCAGATTGGCAATAGCCTGCCATTGTTTTTCTGCATCTACGCGACGTTGGCCGCGCTCGCCATTGGGGCGAAGTTCTGCGGTTTCATCAATCAATGCACCACCGCGATCCCCATAAACGCCCGTGGTTGAAAGGTAGGTAACCCATTCAAATCCTTGTGCTGCGAGAGAGCTTGCGAAGTGGCGCAGGACCGGATCACCTGATTTATCAGGAGGAACTGATGATAAAATATGGGTGACGGAGTTTGGAATTGATTTAAGCTCGTCGAATAAGAGGCCCTCATGCCCAAGCCTGTTTATTGCGGCAACACCTTCCACGCTGCGGCTGGTGCCTGAAATGCGCCATGCAGATTTATCTAAGATAGCGGCCAGATGCTGTGCCGAAAAACCAAAGCCAAAGCAGAGAAGGTGCTTCATTGCAGCTCTGCCCTCGCCCAAGTTGCTGCTTCTCTAATTGTTGTCGATGGGTCGGTGAAATGCGCTTCTATCGAAGGTTTTAAACTTTCATCACCACTGTTTCCTGCCGCAATCAACACATTGCGAATGAAGCTTTCGCGGCCAATGCGTTTTACAGGTGAGCCAGAAAATTTTACACGAAAAGCCGCATCATCCAACTGTAAGAGTTCAGTAAGTTTTGGCTCAATCAAATCTTGGCGTGCGGCGAATTTTATATCGCGTGAGGCGCTGGCAAATTTATTCCACGGACAAATGGCCAAGCAATCATCGCAGCCATAAATGCGGTTGCCGATGGCTTTGCGAAACTCTTGTGGAATTTCGCCTTTGTGTTCGATGGTCAAATAGGAAATGCAACGCCGTGCATCAATCTGGTGCGGCGCGGTGAAAGCTTGGGTGGGGCACACATCAAGACAGGCTTGGCAGGTGCCACAGTGATCGGATTCGGGTTCATCGAAAGGCAGTTCAGCGGTGGTGAGAATGGTGCCGATAAAAAACCATGAGCCCAGTTCACGCGATACCAAGTTAGTATGCTTGCCTTGCCAGCCCAGACCCGCCTGTGCGGCAAGAGGTTTTTCCATCAGCGGAGCAGTATCAACAAAGATCTTTACATCCTTGCCTGAAGCTCTGGCAAACCATGTGGCCAGCGTTTTCAGTTTGCCCTTAATTACGTCATGATAGTCGCGGTTCAAAGCATAGGTTGAAATCACACCCGTTGATTTTTTGGTCAGGCGTGCAAAGGCATCTAGGCCTTGGTCATAATTCATAGCCAGAACGAGTGCAGAGCGCGCTTCACTCCACATATGATCGGGTGATTTTCGACGCTCCAGAGTTTCAGGCATCCACGCCATATCGCCGTGATGGCCACCTGTGACATAGGCTTCGAGATCTCCGCCGATTTGGGTGGGAAGCTTAGCTGCAGTGATACGCAAGCTGGCAAAGCCCAATTCGAAGGCCTTGGTTTTCAGCTCAGAAATCAAGATCGGCGTAGCTTGCTGCAGGCGGCATAGCGGCGATATTATCCTGCAACAGCACACGGAATGAGGGGCGTGATTTGATACGCTGATACCAGCTCTTTACAACCGGGTGTTCTGCCCATGGCATGTCACCTAAATAATCAATGGCTGAGAGATGGGCCGCCGCCGCCAGATCAGCCAAGGATAAATCATCGCCCGCCAGCCATGAGTTTTCTTCAACCAAATATGACACATAATCGAGATGGGACTTGAGCAAATGGCGCGCTTGGCGCACGCGGGCCATATCAGGCGCTCCGCCGCCATTGTCGGCGCTCAAAAAACGGCGCAGCACTTTCTCTGAAATCAGAGGCTCGGAGACCTCCGTATAAAACTTGACATCAAACCAAGCGACCAAACGGCGAATCTCAGCGCGTTGCAGGGCTGATCCCGGCAATAGATTTAAACGTCCGCCCCGGGTTTCCTCAAGATATTCCGATAGGGCTTCAATGCCACAAACGGCAAAGCCCGTATCTTCAATGAAGACCGGCAGAATACCCGATGGGTTATAGTCAAATAAAGTTTGCGTTGGAGCCCAAGGACGTTCCTCAGCAAGAGTGCAAGCCTCGCCATATTCAGCCAAAGCTAACCTGCTGCGGCGGCTGTAGGGATCGAGTGGGAAATGTAAAAGTTTCGGCATAAGCTCTCGTATTACGATAAATTAAGGCGATATTGCCGTCATTGCACCTAATTTTTCTGGCGTATAAACCCGCAAAGCTCTATCGGCAAGCGATTCGCGATTGAGTGAAACAGGGGTTTACATGTCGTTAGAGCAAATTATTGTCTTGGCCTTGATCCAAGGCATCACCGAATATCTGCCGATTTCATCGTCGGGTCATTTGATTTTGGTGCCTGCGCTCACGGGTTGGCCAGACCAAGGCGTTCTTACGGATATGGTGACCAATCTTGGCACATTGTTTGCCACGATGATTTTTTTCTGGCGCGACGTGGTTGCGATGTTCTGGGGCCTCGTCGATATTGTCAAACGCCGCAGCACCTATAGTTCCAATTTGGTGATCAATGTAATTATCGGAACCATTCCGATTTTGATTGCGGGACTTTTGCTCAAGGTCACGCATATGGATCACCTGATCCGCAGCCCGATGTTGGTGGCAATCAACTCTATCGTGTTTGGTGTTCTGCTCTATGGTGCTGATGCTTATGGCTTGCTGCGCCGCACGGTGCGTGATCTTACTTGGAAAACCGCTTTGATCATTGGCGTTTCACAAATGTTTTCTTTGAGCCCTGGCACCAGCCGCTCTGGTGTGACCATGACAGCAGGCCGTGCGCTGGGTTTTGTGCGGCCAGAGGCGGCACGGTTTTCATTTCTTCTTTCTATTCCAGCCAATGCAGCGGCTTCGATTCTTGTGATTGGGGATGCGCTGAAATCAGGAGAAAGCATTTCTGGGCCCGTGATGCTCACAGGTGTGCTGACATTCTTTGTTGGTCTCGGCACCATCACAATGTTGATGCGGTTGATCCGTAGCTATAGTTTCTTGCCCTTTGTTGTTTATCGCGTGGCGCTGGGTGGCATTATTTTGGGGATGATTTATTCCGGCGTTACATTTGGCACGGTGAACTGACCGGCTTTGCGGAACCGGTAAAGATAAGCTGGCACAATTGCTTCAATGCTGCGCGCCGTGATGCCCAAGCCTTGCAAGCTGCGGCCTTCATTTTCAGCTTTTTCCGAGACGATATTATCCGTCTTCAATGTTTCAACCTGATCCATGGTGAGCGCTGGCTTTGGCAAAATGCCAAGCACGGCTCCGAGCAAAGAAGCAACACCAAATGGCAGAGGCAAAAGCAGACGCTTTCTCTGTATGGTGGTCAAAATAAATTGGAGGATTTGTTTGAAGCTCTGTTTTTCTGGCCCGCCCAATTCGTAAACCTTGCCATTTGCCTCACCGCGATCAATGAGGGTTGCGATGGCTTCAGCGACATCGCCCACAAAGACCGGTTGGAAGAAGGTTCTACCACCACCGATTAGGGGAAGTGCTGGCGTATAGCGCGCCATAGTGGCAAAT
>JANYGE010000230.1 GCA_025362535.1 Hyphomicrobiales bacterium | reverse complement strand
TTCGATGATCCAGAAAAGAAAAAGCGCACGGCGGTTGGTTAATCCATGCTGGTTCAAGGCATAAAAAGCAGGCCAGTTTATACAGGCCTTGATATTGATGTGAACGCGCGTCGGCATTTGTTTGCGCTTGAGGGCGAAGGTGTTGAAGCTTTATATGATCAAGTGAAGGCAGTCGGCTCCGAATTTCTAAAAACCTCAGACATCCTCTGTGTTGGAAAATTGCCAGACGTAAAAGCCGAAGATATGTGGTCGGCCCCCACAATTCCGGTTTTGCTCAATCGCCTACGGGTGAATTTGATCAATGCGAAAATGGGTCTGCGGCTTTATCTTTCCGGAACGGAAGGCTTTGTCGGCCAAGCCATGAAAGTTGCACTCGATCAGGGCATTGATTTCAACTCGATCCGTACCGAACATCGTGGTTCCACGGCGCGGCGCGTGCAATGTGTGCATTGCAAAGGCATCACTGATGATGTGAAAACCTCGCCCTATAAATGCAGCCATTGCGGTTTGAATTTGCTGGTGCGCGATCATTATTCGCGTCGCCTCGCAGCATTTCAAGGAGTGTGTATTGACGCTGAAGAGCCCGGCACTGCGCCTGCCCCTGTGGAGATGTTCCCATGACCATCAACACAGAAATGGTGGTGCGCGTTTCGGAAGTCAGCCAAGTAGCAGAAAAAGTAAAACGCTTCCGTTTTGAGCGTGTTGATGGCGAGCCCCTACCGGTTTTCTCCGGTGGCGCTCATGTGGTCGTTGCCATGCGCGATGGCGATTTGCTGCGGCGAAATCCTTATTCACTGATGTCTTCACCATCTGATCAATCTGCCTATGAAATCTCGGTTTTGCGCGTTGAACAATCACGCGGAGGCTCGGCGTTTCTGCATGAAAAGTTGAAACTGGGTGATACAGTAACGATCAGCCAGCCGATCAATCTCTTTCCTTATGATGTGCGAGGCCGCAAACATATTTTTATGGCAGGCGGCATTGGCATCACGCCATTCATGGCGATGATGGACCAGATGAGCCGCGAAGGCGCAAATTTTGAGCTGCATTATGCGGTGCGTGATCGCAATCATGGGGCCTATTGGCGCGAACTCACTGAACGTTATGGTGCGCACCGGGTGAAAATTTACGTGGACATGGAAAAGCTTTTCATCCCAACGGAATCAATCCTCTCAAATCAACCGCTTAGTACGCATCTTTATGTCTGCGGCCCATCTGGCATGATTGATGCTATACTCGGCAAAGCAACAGCACTCGGCTGGCCGAAACAAAATCTCCACTCCGAACGCTTCTTAGCCCCGCCACCCGGTCATGTTTTCAAGGTACATCTTGAGCGTTCAAATAGAACTATTACGGTAGGCACGCATCAATCCATTCTCGAAGCCGTCGAAGCTTCTGGCATTGATGCGCCTTATCTCTGTCGCGGCGGGGCCTGTGGCCAGTGCGAAACGCAAGTGCTGGCCTGCTCTGGTGCAATAGAGCATAATGATATTTTCTTAGAACCAGACGATAAGAAATCTGGTACAAAAATAATGATCTGTGTGTCACGCCTCAAAGGAGATGAGATCACGCTTGATCTCTAGCAACGCCATGAACATCACATTCAAGCAAGAAACATTCAGGGACGATTTCACTTATCGCAACAGCCCCGAAAACATCAAACGCTTTCCGTTTCCATTCCACGAAGACAAATACATGTATGCGGTGAACATGGAACCGCATGTGCCGGCCGGCCCCAAAGGGTTTGCCTTTGAGCACATGATTGATGTTGATGAACATTATGTTTCTGAAATGCGTGATCGTGCAATGGTGCTTAAAGAAGATCCGCTGCGCTGCCAGGCCCTCCCCCACATGATGGCGGCGCAATGGGACACGCTGGAACTTTTAATGGAGCAACAGGCGGTTGGCTACCCTGAACATTTTTCGCTGACCAAAAATGGTGATCAATGGCACTGGATTAATCGGCCACTGGGCATTGATCAGAAATTCACCTTTGGTGATGCCTCCACGCTGCCTTATGAGCCGATGGAATATATCACCCGTCAGGCCCAAGGTGACCATTGCATCGTAGATCAGCGTGACAATAATTTGTGGATGGATGCGGGCATGGTGACCACGCAAGCCGACTGGTCTCTCGATTTTGACATTGGCATGAATTTCATGGAATGGCATGGCCCGGTGCCGCTGGCCCATCAAATGGGAGTATTTGACCGGGCCTTGAAATTCCTGCTCAACTTGCAACAGGGCAAACCGGTGCGCCGTTTGAATTGGACCATGACGATCAATCCGCGTCTCGATACCAGCCCCGAAAATTATCCCAAATGGGGCACCGACCGGATGACTGTGACGCCGGAAAATGTGGGCGATAAAGTGCATCTGCGCTGTGAGTTGCAAAGCCTGTGGCGCTTGCCACGTTCCAACGCGATTCTGTTTGTAATCCGCTGCTATCTCCTGAAAATGGACGAGTTGGTGACGGTGCCAAAATGGGCCCGCAGGTTCCACCGTGTGCTGCGCGATTTGCCGTCAGAACTTGCCGATTATAAAGGTCTCTCCAGGTTCCGTCCGATGACAGTGGAGTGGCTTTCCAAATTTGATGATGGGGCTGAAACTAGCTCCGGCATTTTTCCAGATTCTAATTAAACGGGGTATATTCTATGACACGAATTGCAGTTATTGGCGCAGGAGCATCAGGCACAGCTGTGCTTCGCGCCTTCCAATCGGCCGCCAAGAAAAAAGCTAAGATTCCAGAAATCGTCTGTTTTGAAAAGCAAAGTGATTGGGGTGGGCTTTGGAACTATACATGGCGCACGGGTCTTGATGAACATGGTGAACCTGTCCATGGTTCAATGTATCGTTACCTGTGGTCGAACGGGCCAAAAGAAGTTTTAGAATTTGGTGATTACTCTTTCGAAGAACATTTCGGCAAAGCCATCCCGTCTTATCCACCACGCGCCGTCTTGTGGGACTATATCAAAGGCCGGGTCGAAAAAGCCAAGGTGCGCAAATGGGTACGCTTCTCTACGCCTGTGCGCATGGTGGAATGGGATAAGAAAAAGAAAATTTTCAATGTCACTGCGCATGACCGTGTGAAAGACAAAATGTACACGGAGCAATTTGACAATGTGATTGTAGCCAACGGTCATTTCTCAACGCCTCATGTGCCTGAGTTTGAAGGAGTGAAGACATTTAATGGTCGCGTGATGCATGCCCATGATTTCCGCGATGCGCTGGAGTTCAAAGGCAAGGATGTTCTGGTTGTTGGCCGCTCTTATTCGGCCGAAGATATTGGTTCGCAATGTTGGAAATATGGAGCAAAATCAGTCACCGCTTCCTATCGCTCCAAACCCATGGCCTTTGATTGGCCCAAGGGATTTGAGCAGCGCCCACTCTTGCAGAAGCTGGTTGGCAAAACTGCACATTTCAAAGATGGCACAACCAAAGATGTGGACGCGATTATTCTCTGCACGGGTTATCAACATCATTTCCCATTTTTGAGCGAGGAGCTGCGCTTAAAAACTGCCAACCGCCTGTGGCCACTTGACCTTTACAAGGGTGTGTTGTGGGAACAAAATCCAAAACTTTCCTACATGGGCATGCAAGATCAGTTTTATACTTTCAACATGTTTGATGCCCAAGCTTGGTATGTGCGTGATGTTATTTTGGGCCGCATCAAAGTGCCAAAACTTGATGTGATGACCAAGAATTCCAAGGCCTGGCGCAAGCGTGAAGAGAAGCTTGAGAATGATGAGCAAATGATTCAGTTCCAAGGCGACTACGTAAAGGAATTAATCGCCGCCACCGATTATCCCAAGCTCGACACTGAAGCCATCAATCACACGCTGGTGGAATGGGAACATGATAAAGCCTTGGATATTATGGGATACCGCAACAAAGCTTACCGCAGCATAGTCACGGGCACCATGTCACCCGTGCATCACACGCCATGGTTAGAAGCAATGGATGATACGATGGAGACTTATCTGAAGGTGAAGTGAGAAAGGGACCTCATCCGTTCCTTTGGCTAGCTCCGTGGCCTCGTCTTCTCCGGATCGTAATGTGCGAATTTCGTAATGCGGGCGGGCAGACGTTTTGCGTGCCCGTCTAGCTTGCCGATTTCAACTTCGGTGCCGAGTTCGCTGTTCAGTGCATCCATTCTTGCGAGCGCAATGTTCTTGCCTAAAACTGGCGAGCGGCATGAACTGGTGACCACGCCCACTTGGGCGCGGCCAATGTGCACACAATCACCATGGCCTACGGCTTCATTTGAATCGATTTCCAGGCCCACCAATTTGCGGCGTGGATGTTCTTTGCGTTGAATGAGCGCATCGCGGCCAATGAAATTATCAAGCTTGGTTTTTAGCGGCACAGTGAAACCAATGCCTGCTTCAAACGGATCCGTTTCGGAGTTGAATTCGTAATTGGCAAAAATCAAACCTGATTCAATGCGCAGCATATCAAGCGCTTCAAGGCCCAAGGGTTTCAGCCCATGCTTCTGGCCCGCTTTCCACACCGCTTCAAAAACTTCGGTGGCATGTTTGGGGTGACAGAAAATTTCATACCCCAACTCGCCAGTATAACCTGTGCGGCTCACAACAAGCGGCACGCCTTCAAAGTGCTCGATGCGGGCCACAGCAAAGCGGAACCATTCCAGTTCACTGATGTTGGGTTGGGCGGGCGATGTCCACAAAATTTCTTTTAAAATCTCGCGGGAGTTTGGCCCCTGCACGGCGATATTATGCAGCTGATCGGTGGAGGATCGCACCCACGCCTTATAACCCATCTTCTCGGCTTGTTCGCGCAGCCACACGCCGGAATAATCATCACCCCCAATCCAGCGGAACAGATTTTGGCCAAGCCGGAACACTGTGCCATCATCAATCATACCGCCATTTTCATAACACATGGCAGTGTAAACCACCTGGCCAGTGGAGAGCTTTTTGATGTCGCGCGTCATGCAATATTGCAGCAGGCTTTCTGCATCTGGCCCGGTCACTTCAAATTTGCGCAAAGGTGACAGGTCCATCACCACTGCTTTTTCGCGGGCAGCCCAATATTCTTCAATTGGTCCGTCATTGTTAAAGCGGCTGGGCAACCAATAGCCACGATATTCAGCATAGTTGCGGGTGAGTTTTGACAATGAGGAATGGAAGGCGGTTTCTTTGGTCATAACGGGGTCTGCATCAGGTGTCATGCGGGTTGCCACTGCTCTTTGAAATTTTTGTTCGGCGCCATAGACGCGCACATGAATATCAGTTGGGTTCCAGCCATTGCCGGGGTCAATATCATCGGGACAGGATGAGGTGACGCAGACCAGATCGGTGAGCGCCTTCACCAAAACATAATCACCAGCTCGCGACCATGCTTCATCTGACACGATCACATTTGAGTGGTCCATCTGGGTGTTGTAAAAAAAGTTCAGCGCTTCCCAGCCTTTGCGTTTGGCAATGCCGAAGGGGTCTAATGCGAAATTGAAATTCTCGGTGCAATTGGCGTGGCCAGGATAGCCCATATCATCATAGAAGCGCGGATTGCAGGCCGTGGCAAAAGCATCATGGCGGCCGCAGGTGTCTTGCACCACTTCGATAAGGGGTTCGAAATCCAATGCGAAAGCTTTGGAAGGCAGACCTGGAATGGGATAGGCACGTCCCGTCAAGGTGCGGGTAATGGTGGCATCTAAAGCGTGCTCAATACCCTTATCCAATTTGCG
>JANYGE010000189.1 GCA_025362535.1 Hyphomicrobiales bacterium | reverse complement strand
GATCTCTCGCAGCCAATTACATGGACCTCTGATCGATGGACATTGTAACTGCCAGTCCCAAAGGTAGCTGGTTTTTCGAATTGAACATGTACAAGCGATGTCACAAATGGATGGGTGAAAACCTCAATGACGTCAGTTATCCGGTCTCTAGCTATCTAGAACTCTTCTTAAGCTCTATCGAATCTATCAGTCGCAGAATCTGCCACATCAATTATGAACTGTACGGGCCAGTTTTCTGGTGGTGACCATGTGGTGACCAATCAGAACGATTAAAAATGAATCCAAAGATCTTTTATTTTAACATATTGATATTAATTAAAAATTTGGCGCACCCGACAGGATTCGAACCTGTGACCTCTGCCTTCGGAGGGCAGCGCTTTGTCATAGTTTTCAATGCGATTCAGAAAGGATGTAGAAAAATAAAAACTTGGTTGCTATCTGGTTGCTAGGAAATTGAACAAATCTTCGATATTTAACGTAACGTATTGAAAAGACTGGTGCCGGTTGCAGGATTCGAACCCGCGACCCCCTGATTACAAATCAGGTGCTCTACCAACTGAGCTAAACCGGCAAATCGTTTGGTGGCCTCTCTTAATACGATTGGTGCGTAAACTGCAACACCCTTCGCAATGATCTTGAATTTGTTGAAAATTGTTTCAATTTAGGACAGTAGGGGTAGGGGTACTGAACTCCTGTTGATCTGATGTTAAAAATCGGGACGGCGACAGGAACCGGATGTGGGCAACCACATCCGGTTTTTTAATGCGTCAGCGCGTAAAGCGAGACAGCCGCTGCGATTGACACGTTCAGGCTTTTGATTGCGCCCGGCATATCCAACCTTGCCACTTCATCGCAAGACTTCTGTGTGAGTTGCCGCAGGCCTTTGCCTTCGGCCCCTAAGATGAGGGCGAGCGGCCGCAGTTTTGGCACGGCATCCATGCTGGTGGCCGCTTCAGAATCAAGGCCCACAATATGGAAGCCATAATCGCGCAATTCATCAATGGCGCGAGCGAGATTGGTGACAGTCACATAGGGCACATGCTCAAAGGCACCGGATGCAGCTTTGAAGAAAACGCCAGAGGCATCAGCTGAATGCCTCGCGGTGACGACAACGGCTGAAACATTAAACGCCGCACAAGAGCGCAAGATTGCGCCCACGTTATGGGGATCAGTCACTTGATCGAGCATCACGATCAAGCCATCACGCGGCACCTCATCAAGGCGCGGCTGGTGCAAGGGCTTGGCATCCAGAATAATACCTTGGTGCACGGCATCGGCTGATTTCAGCATATGATCGAGCAGGCGCGGGTGGACGATTTCGGGTTCGATGATCAGGCCCGGCACATCTTCTTTCAGGCGCAGGGCCGCATTCTCGGTGGCCCAGAGTTTCACGGGCTTGCGCTTTGGATTCTTCAACGCTTCGGTGACGGGGTGCGCTCCATAAATCAGATCATTGCCGGGGGTGACTGTGAGAACGCGGTCCGGCTCGCGCTTGGGTGCATCAGATTTAGGTGCACCGGCAGGGCGCGGAACCCAGGTTTTCTTGTCCTTAGCGGCAAACCAATGCTTGGTCTTGCCGCCTGCGGGTTTTGTAGATGGTTTTCTGGGAGGTGTGCTCATGATGCCCCCTCTATAGCGCGGCCAATTCAAAAACCTAGTGGATTTTGATTCCGCCACCCTGTTGCCTCAAAGCGCATTTACGGCTAGGCGAGGGCATCTAATATGGAGAAGTTTATGAAACAATTGATGATTGCGGCGGTGGCATTGGCTGGGCTTGTCGCGCCGACGCTTGCAGCTGATACAATGACAGTGGAAACCTCAAAGAATTGCAGCTTTACGATTAAGCTGCGCGCTGATGTGGCGCCAAAGCATGTGGCGCAAATCACCAAACTGGCAGCTGCTGGCTTTTATGATGGCATTGTGTTCCACCGCGTGATTGATGGCTTTATGGCGCAAACTGGTGACCCCACAGGGACAGGCATGGGCGGATCGAAAGAGCCAAACATTAAAGCCGAATTCAACAAAGAGCATTTTGCGCGCGGCACTGTGGGCATGGCGCGTTCGGGCGATCCTGATTCGGCCAATAGCCAGTTCTTCGTTATGTTTGCTGATGGCGGATTTTTGGATGGCCAATATACTGTTTGGGGCCAAGTTGATGAAGCGGGCATGAAATGCGTTGATCAAATCAACAAAGGCGAACCCCCGGCAAATCCTGATAAAATGACAAAGGTAACGGTGCAATAATATGGCTGATCTTGAAAACACACTCCACATGACAACTGAAAAAGGCTTGGTGACAATCGAGCTTTTGCCAAAGCTGGCGCCGCTTCATGTGGCGCGCATTAAGGAACTGGCGCGTGAGAAGTTTTACGATGGCGTGGTATTTCACCGCGTACTCGAAGGCTTCATGGCCCAAGGTGGCGACCCGACAGGCACTGGCATGGGTGGCTCGAAGAAGCCTGATCTCAAAGCCGAGTTTTCGAAAGAACCCCATGTGCGTGGCATTTGCTCCATGGCACGCTCATCCAATCCAAACTCTGCCAATAGTCAGTTCTTCATTTGCTTCGGCGATGCGCGGTTCTTGGATAATCAATATACGGTGTGGGGCAAGGTGACGTCTGGCATGGAAATCGTTGATGGTTTCAAGCGCGGAGAACCTGTGAAGAACCCCGACAAGATTGTGACGATGCGCGTTGCTGCGGATGTTGCAGCTTAATTATTTTACGATTGCAGATCGGCGGCCCGAATGAAGGTCGCCGATTTTGATTTTGTGCTGCCGCCGGAAAATATTGCTTTACGCCCGGTGAGCCCGCGTGAAGCGGCCAAATTATTGGTGGTGAAACATGGCGCATGTGCCGATCAACTGGTGGGGGATCTGCCTTCGCAGCTGCGGCGTGGCGATGTTTTGGTTTTTAACAATACAAAAGTAATTCCAGCAGCTTTGTCTGGTGTTCGGATTGGCCGTTTGGGAACAACGCCTAAGATTGAAGCTTTGCTGCACATGCGGCTGGATGGTTCTCGTTGGAAAGCGTTTGTGAAGCCTGCCAAGAAACTGGAACAGGGTGACCATGTTGAGTTTGGTTCGCTTTCTGCCATCGTGGAAGAGAAGGGAGAGGCGGGCGAGATTACCCTGGCTTTTTCTGTTGCGGGAGCTGAGTTAGATTTGGCTTTGGTTCAGGTGGGGCGTGTGCCGCTGCCACCTTACATCGAAAGCAAGCGGGCACAGGATGCGCAAGACCGCAGCGATTATCAAACGATATATGCCACGGAATCGGGCGCTGTGGCGGCGCCCACAGCGGGGTTGCACTTCACGCCAAACCTTATGAAGCAGTTGCAAGATGCTGGAATTGAATCAGAATTCGTGACTTTGCATGTGGGGGCAGGCACGTTTCTGCCAGTGAAAGCTGATGATACGGCAGCCCATAAAATGCATGCCGAGTGGGGTGAAGTTTCAGCAGAGGTGGCGGCACGGCTGCAAGCGGTGCGGGCCAAGGGTGGGCGCATCATTGCGGTGGGCACAACCTCATTGCGTTTGCTTGAAAGTGCAGGGTTAAATGCGTGGGTGGGCAATACGTCAATTTTCATTACTCCCGGCTATAGGTTTCATGCTGTGGATGGTTTGATTACGAATTTCCATTTGCCGCGCTCTACATTGTTCATGCTTGTCTGCGCCTTTGCCGAAACGGAAGTGATGAAAGCAGCCTATGCTCACGCCATTCAAAATCACTATCGGTTCTATTCCTATGGCGATGCCAGCCTGCTATGGCCAGCCCCATGACACAAGAATTCGGATTTACCTTACATAAAACAGATGGTTTAGCGCGGCGCGGAACTGTGCATACGGGGCGTGGCAATATCCGCACGCCGGCCTTTATGCCCGTTGGCACGGTGGGCACCGTGAAGGGGCTTTATCTTGATCAGGTGAAAGAGACGGGCGCTGATATTATTCTCGGCAACACCTATCACTTGATGCTGCGGCCCGGTGCAGAGCAAGTGGCAGCGCTTGGGGGCTTGCATAAGTTCATTGGATGGGATGGACCAATCCTTACGGACTCTGGCGGCTTTCAAATTATGTCGCTGTCTAAAATCCGCAAGATCAAGGAAACCGGTGCCACATTTCAATCGCATATTGATGGCCGCAAATATGAGCTGACGCCGGAGCGGGCGATGGACATTCAGCGGCTGCTCGGTTCTGATATTCAAATGCAGCTCGACCAATGTCTGGAATTTCCGCACACGGAAAAAGATGCCGAGAAGGCCATGGAGCTTTCTCTGCGGTGGGCGGCACGGTCACGCGAGGCCTTTGGCGCACAACCGGGCAGGGGCAATTTTGGCATTGTGCAAGGCGGCACCAATGAGCGGCTGCGCTTGAAAAGTGCGGAAGGTTTAAAGCAGATTGGTTTTGAGGGCTATGCCATTGGCGGGCTTGCTGTGGGTGAAGGCCAAGCGCTGATGTTGAGTACCATTGATTTTACCGCGCCTGCATTGCCAACCGATAAGCCACGCTATTTGATGGGTGTGGGCACGCCGGAAGATTTGATTGAAGCGGTGGCGCGCGGCATTGATATGTTTGATTGCGTGATGCCCACGCGATCAGGCCGCCATGGGCAGGCCTTCACACGCTTTGGCCGGATCAATTTGCGCAATGCCAAACATGCAACAGATACAAGACCGCTTGATGCTGAACATCCGTGCCCGGCCTTATCGCAATATTCGCGCGCCTATTTGCATCATTTGATGCGGGCGGGGGAATTGCTCGGCATGATGCTGTTGAGCTGGGCCAATATTGCCTATTACCAATCTTTGATGCAGGGTATGCGTGATGCAATTGATGCAGGTTGTTTTGAAGAGTTTCGCATTAAAACGCATGAGCAGTGGAAGCGCGGCGATAGTGCTGCATAACGAGGCGAAGAGGACTTAACCGATGAAAATGTCCGGCGAAGAAATTATTACTGCACCTATTGAGAATGTATGGGCGGCCTTAAATGATCCTAAAATATTGCAAGCCTGCATTCCTGGTTGTGAAACCATCAAGCAAAACTCTCCCACGGATTTTGAAGCGCGGGTGGTGATAAAGCTCGGGCCGATCAAGGCTGGATTTAATGGCAAGGTGAAGCTGAGCAATCTCAATGCGCCACATGGCTACCGGATTTCGGGCAAAGGTGAAGGTGGCATCGCCGGATTTGCTGAAGGTGGTGCTGATGTAAGGTTGGAAACTGTCGCCGAAGGCACCAAGCTTTCCTATGATGTTGATGCGCAGATTGGTGGCAAGATGGCCATGCTGGGTTCACGATTGATCGATTCTACGGCACAGCAGATGGCGGGACAATTTTTTGAGAAATTTGCTAGACTTGCAGCGGACGTAAAAATAGCCAAGCCAAAAGTGGCGAAAAAAGCTGCGGTAAAGAAAGCAGCAAAGAAGGCTGTGAAAAAAGTTGCTAAGAAGCCCGCGAAAAAAGCAGCGAAGAAAAAATCCTGATCAACTTTCACTCTCACGCGTGAAATAATACGCGAATAATATTGGCACGAAGGTCACCGCGATCACAAAGATCGCTACGACATTGGTGATCGGGCGGATAGTGGGATGGCGGAGTTCGCCGTAAATCCAGATCGGGAGTGTGGTTTGCTGGCCTGCGGTGAAGGTGGTGACGATCACCTCATCGAAGCTCAGTGCGAAAGCCAACATGCCGCCTGCCAATAGGGCTGAAGCGATTTGCGGCAGGACCACATATATAAAGGTTTGCGTTCCGGTTGCGCCCAAATCCATTGAGGCTTCAACCATTTCGCCACTGGTACGGCGGAATCTGGCCAGCACATTGTTGTAAACGACAACCATGCAAAAGGTGGTGTGGCCGAGGATGATTGTCCATGTGGAAAATGCAATGCTCATGATGTCAAAGGCTGAGCGGAGCGCCATGCCCGTGATGATGCCGGGAAGGGCAATGGGGAGCACGAATAACAATGACAAGGAATTGCGGCCATAGAATCTGGCACGAGACAGTGCCGCCGCAGCACAAGTGCCGAGGATCATCGCCAGGAGTGTCGAAATTAAAGCCACTTCAAGTGAGAGATAAAGCGGTGGCCAGATATCTGGCCGATCAAACCAAGCCTTGGCAAACCATTGCGTGGTGAGGCCGGGAGGTGGGAACTGGTATGATTTTTCTTCGGTGGTAAAGGCATAAAGAATGATGAGCCCTAGCGGAATATGGAGGAACAATAATCCAGCGGTGGCTGCAAGTTTGAGGGGCCATTTGGCTTCAGAGTGCATCGAAAGCCCCCAAGCGTTTGGCCACGGTTAGATAGGTTCCCATGATGAACATGGCCACCACAGTGAAGGCTGCAGCCAGTGGAATATCGCCTGATGTGCCTTGGAATGTATAGACCGCCTGGCCAATCATGAGGCGAGAATTACCGACAATCTGCGGCACAATATAATCACCCAAGGTGAGTGAGAATGTGAAAATCGAACCTGCGACAACTCCCGGGAATGCGAGGGGAAATATTATGTTGCGGAAGGTTTGGGCTGGTGTTGCACCAAGATCGGTTGAAGCCTCAATCAAACTATAGGGCACACGCTCCAGCGAAGTTTGAATGGGTAAAATCATATAAGGCAGCCAGATATAGACGAAGACGAGGAAGGTGCCGATATAACTGAAAGACAAGGATGATCCGCCTATACTCGGAATGGAGAGCAGGGCGTCAATCAGCCATTGGCCATGCAGTAAATTTGCCACCCAAGAGACAATGCCTTCCTTCGCCAAGATCAGTTTCCACGCATAGATTTTAACAAGATAGCTTGACCACAGGGGCATCATCACGGCGAGATAAAATAAGGCCTTCATTTTTCCGCGGGCAAATCGGGCCGCATAATAGGCAATTGGAAATGCAATTATAGCGCTGGCTACGGTAACGACCGCCGCCATAATCAGTGTACGGAGGATAATTTGAATATTGGCTTCATCGAAAAGGTGAGCATAGGTGGCTAAGGTGAATTCATGCAGGATAAGACCGGAAAAATCGTCCAATGCATAGAAACTTTGAAGCATCAGAGCAAAGAGCGAGCCTAAATAAACCACGACCAGCCAAAAAATAGGTGGAGCCAACAAAGCAAACGTGAGCAAGCCTGGCTTTCTAAATAGGAGTGATGCGAGTGCTGAAGGCGCTGTCATGGTCTAACATTCTTTATTACCTCACCCTGAGGTGCCGCATGGCGGCCTCGAAGGGTGCCCTTGGTTGGGGGCGCTTCGAGGCTCGCAAAGCTCGCACCTCAGCGTGAGGATTTAAATTGTTACTTGCCCTGAACCGCAATGTAATCTTTCGACCATTGCGAATAGGGCACACAGCTGCCTTCAGCTTCACATTTGCCAATCGGTGTGCGCCAGAAATAGATTTTGTCAAAGTTGGCAAAACCATTCGTATCGCAACCAGTATCGGTCAAAAGCTCATTGCCTTTGCAAGCAGCTGGAACAGCAGGAACTGAGCCGAACCACGCTGCCACATCACCCTGAACTTTGGCCTCAAGTGAATGGTTCATCCACATATAAGCGCAGTTTGGATGGGCGGCACTCACATGCATCATGGTGGTATCGGACCAGCCAGTGGCACCTTCAGCAGGAATTGTTGAAGCAATTGGCTTCTTGTCGGCTTGCAACAAGTTTACTTGGTAAGGCCAAGATGAGGATGCTACCACGCCTTCGTTTTTGAAATCATCAACCTGCACGGCGGCGTCACCCCAGTAACGACCAACCAAAGCACGTTGGCCAGTGACCAATGCGATGGCAGCAGCATATTGATCTTTATTCAGTTCATAGGGGTTTTTGATGCCGAGTTCTGGCTTTTTTGTCATCAAATAAACGGCCGCATCGGCAATAGCGATGGCACCATAATAGGCCTGCACACGGCCTTTGTTGGATTTCCCGTCTGGCAAGTTTTGCTCTTCAAATACCACGCTCCAGCTGGTTGGAGCATCTTTGAAAACAGTTGTGTTGTAAGCGAGAACATTTGGGCCCCATTGATAAGGGGTGCCGTAATGGACACCATCGACCGTATTCCACGCGGCAGATTGGAGGCGTGGATCAACATCTTTCCAGTTTGGAATAAGATCGGTGTTGATGGCTTGAACTTTTTTGCCTGCGACCAAACGCAAAGAGGCATCGCCGGAAGCCGTGACTAAATCAAAGCCGCCTTGGTTCATCAGCGTTACCATTTCATCTGATGACGCTGCGGTTTTCACGTTCACTTTGCAGCCCGATGATTTTTCAAAATCGGTTACCCAGTCATAGGCTTTGTCTGAGCTGCCATTTTCAATGTAACCCGGCCAAGCCACGATATCGAGTTGACCTTCGCCTGCACCCAAGGCTTTGACCATATCCGCCATGGCGGGTGCGGCAAAGCTTGTGGCGGCCAAAATTGCAATCATTGATGTTTTAGTTGATTTCATGCTTTCTCTCCGTATTGGCTGTTATTCTTTCAGCCTTGTATTAGTGAGGTTAGACCTGAATGCGACTGTGGATCAAGAACCCGTTAGCGATTTTAGCGGAAGGTGCTGAGGATGGCTTCGTCGTTCAAGGCAAGAAAATTGTCGCTCTTGTGCCACATGGATTTGTGCCTGACCATGAGGTTGTTTTTGACGCATCTCGACATGTGATCCTGCCGGGGCTGATCAATACGCACCATCATTTCTATCAAACGCTGACACGGGCCCATCCACAGGCGATCAATAAGGAATTGTTTGATTGGCTGAAAGCACTTTATCCGGTTTGGGCAAGGCTTACGCCTGAGGCGCACCGGTTGGCTACACG
>JANYGE010000197.1 GCA_025362535.1 Hyphomicrobiales bacterium | reverse complement strand
AGCAAGGTGGTTTTGCCGGAGCCCGTGCCGCCAGAAATCAAAACATTGCAACGTACGCGGCCTACGATTTCGAGAATCGTCGCACCTTCTGGTGTGATGGATTTGAACTTAACCAAATCGGGAAGACGCAAGCGATCTTTCTTGAACTTACGAATGGTGAGAGCTGCACCATCAATGGCCAAAGGCGGCACAATGACGTTGACGCGTGAACCATCTGGCAAACGCGCGTCGCAAATTGGGCTGGCTTCATCAACACGACGACCCACTTGGCTTACGATGCGTTGGCAAATGTTGAGAAGCTGGGCATTGTCACGGAAGCGCACGCCAGTTTTCTGCATTTTGCCATCGACTTCGATGAACACCGCAGCTGCACCATTGACCATAATATCGGCGATATCATCGCGTGCCAGCAAGGGTTCCAAAGGACCATAGCCAAGCACGTCATTGCAAATATCTTCGAGTAATTCTTCTTGCTCAGCAATCGACATGACCACATCTTTGAGAGCAATGATTTCATTGACGATGTCACGGATTTCGTCACGCGCTGCATCACGGTCGAGCTGGCCGAGCTGTGTAAGGTCAATCGCATCAATCAAGGCATTGAAGATTGTGCTTTTAATGTCGTAGTAAGATTCTGATTTATGCTTGATTTCGTCCGGTGGTTTAGGGGCAGCCACTGCAGCAATCCGGGCTGCCGCTTGATTGTTGCCAAAGCCTGTCGTTGCACCAGGTTTCATATCAGGCACGAATCCAGCACCTGCAGCAGCCGGCATTGCCGCCGGTTGAGCGCTCGGTGAAGGTGGAAGTGTTACGGTTGGCGTTCCGCCGCCGTCGGTTCTTTTGCCGAACATAAGTAGGCTTCCTTATTTCTTTTTCATCATTGGCAGATTTTTCATCAACCCAGGCAAACCAAAGCGGCTAGCAGCTTTGACTGGTTTTTGCGTGCCTGCGACAACCTCGGAGAGATTATACAAAAGCTCGGCGGATTTTGATTTTGGCGCCACTTCAAACACCATTTGACCATTGCCTTGAGCAAGGCCGAAGTTTTGTGGATCATGCGGTATGATGGCCGTTGGTTGAATGCCAAGGGCCTTGCCAAAATCAGCAGCTGGAATTTCAGGGCGCTTGGGTACACCCACTTGATTGAGAACAAGGCGTGGCATGCGGTCATGTGGCCTTGAGGCTTTTAACAAATCTACGAGATTCTTGGCATTGCGCAAGCTTGGCAATTCTGGAGTTGCGGTGATGACGATTTCATCAGCACTCAACAATGTATACTTCACCCAAGGTGCCCAGAGATTTGGCACATCGACAACAACCAAGGGGGCCGCGTGGCGCACAACATTCAAAACAGTTTCAACGGAATGAGCTTCAATATTCATTTCGCGCTCAATGCCACCTGGGCCATTTAACAGGCTCAGCTTATTGCCAAGTTTAGTCATCAAGCGATCAATCAGAGTGGCATCAACGCGGTCTGGCTGGCCCAAAGCTTCAAAAATACCACCCCCAGAATCCTGGTTGAAGTTTAAAGCCGCCGTTCCAAATGACAGATCGAGATCCGTGATGATGGTTTCAAGTTGTAATTTTTGTGAAACCGCCCAAGACACATTGTGGGCAATGGTTGAAGAGCCGACACCACCTTTTGAGCCAACGAAAGCCACGATACGACCCAAGGGCGCGGCCTTAGGATCATTATACATGGATGATATGGTTTCAATGAAGCTGACTGCAGAAATTGGGGCAACGAGATATTCGCTGACGCCATTCTTGATCAGTTCGCGGTACAAGATCACATCATTGACATGTCCGACAACAATAACTTTGGTGTTGGGTTGACAAACTTCAGCAAGGCTTGCCAGCTCTGCCATAATAGAATTTCGATCGGCATGTGATTCAACAACCAGAACATTTGGTGTGGGTTCGGTTTGATGCACTTGGATTGCGGCGGCTATGCCACCCAACTGAATGCTTACATGCGCACGTGACATGCGGCGATCAACACTTGCCGCCTGGAGGGTTTGACCGGTCTGTTGATTGTCGCAGAATATGCCAATGCTGATCCGCGGGATCAATGCAACAGGGAAATTTTCGCTTTGCATTGGGAGAGTTGGTTCTACGGCTGCGGTGTTCATTATTGTTATCCTGTCTTGACCGACCCGGTCATGAAGTTATGTAGCGGCAAGTTTTTTAAGGCGTAGGTGATGGTGACGAAGTGGAAGAGGTTGACGCAGTGGCCAAGCTATCAAGAGAACTGACTACTTTGGTTCGTGTGGAGGCAACAACTGGATCGACGGCTGCGGGGACAACCAAGGTTGATGGATTGGCCACCATTGCAGCGATATTGGCTTGCACTGCACAGCCATGGCTCGGCAAATGCGAATTGCTATCTGTATCTGATGCATCTTCGGACCAATCGCCGCATGGCTTGGTTTTGGCATAAGTAGACACATAAGAAATGACAACAGCACCAGAGGCTGGAGCAGAATATGTTGCTACCCGTATCATATTGCGCGAGAGACCTTGTTGCGACATGAGGGCTGCAATTTCACTGGCAACACGGGCTGAAGAGCCACCACCGCTCGGGCGATTAATCGTAACAGGTGTTACACCTGAAGACATAGCCTGATTAACAAATGCGGTGACAGCATTGATCTGGTTGGGTTGCAAGGTGCCATGGGCCGATGAAATCTCAAGAGCAATCGGGCCTTTTTCCACCGAGATGGGATAGGCTTTCGAACCACTATAGGGCCTGGTTTGCAGGCTATCATCCATGGCTATATCATCGCTGATGCAACCTGAAAGAGACAGTGCAGCACAGCACAAAAGACCGAAAGTGCCAGAGCGATATGAAACTATTTTAAAACTTACCATGACTCTTACGCTCCAAACTATTCAACAATAAAACCAACATTGCCGTTGTAAGTGCCCTGTGGCACTTTGCCGGAATTGCTGTATTTCTTATTCAGACGACCAAGGAACAGCGCTTGACGTTCAGTGGACGGAGTGAAATTTTCTTCAGGTGTTGTAAGCTGCTGCTGGGCAACACTGCGCACAATGTGCGGGGTTACGATAACCACCAACTCGGTTTCATTGGCGATAAAATCGCGGCTGCGGAAAAGCGTGCCTAGCACTGGTAGCTTTTTCAAGCCAGGCGTTCCTGACGCGTTTTGACGCGTGGTTTCACGAATGAGGCCTGCCAGCATCATCGATCCGCCATTTGGCATTTCGAGTACGGTTTCCGCTTCACGTTTATTGAGGCCAGGGACATTCTGAGTGCCCGAGAGAATATTATTAAGCTCACTCACCGATGTGTGAATTTTAAGGCTAATGCGGCCATCCGAAAGAACAACGGGAGTGAAATCGAGAGCGATACCGTATTCCTTGAATTTGATGTCGCAAGCCCGAACGCCGTTGTTCACTTCGCAGAGTTCATAAGGGAACTCACCACCAGCCGTAAATTTTGCCGGTTGACCTGATACGGCAGTCAGATTCGGTTCAGCCAAAGTGCGGAGCAAACCATCACTTTCCATCGCCTTGACGACACCATCAAAATTGCTTCCACCCGATGCGAACGAGCCCTTATATCCTGAATCCTTACTCAGATCATTGGTTGCAAATGGATTGATATTTGAGAGATTGAACGCAAATTTTCCGGCATCGATGATGGCGCGGAAATTCACGCCAAATTGCTTCAGCACATCGCGCTGAATTTCAACGACCTTCACCTGCAACATCACCTGGTCTTCACCAGCAATCTTGATGGTATTGACGATTTTCGCTGAGTCTCCACCCATTTTTGCTGCTAAATCTTCCGCTATTTTGGCTTCCTGAGGATTTGTGGCCGTACCTCCGAGAACAAGGTTAAGGCCTGTCGAGTCGACTGTGATGTGGTTTCCCGGCAGGGTACGTTGGAGCAACTTCTTGAGCGCGAGAGTGTCCAGAGCCACTTCAAGATCAAGAGCCATGATCTGTTGGCCGTTGGCATCAAAGAAAAACACATTGGTTTGGCCAACTTTGCGGGCAAATAAATAGGCCGTATTCTTGGTGCGGACTATAGCATCCACAACTTCCGGATTGCCAACAACGACGTCTTTGGCATCCGCAGGCAAGTGAATGACAATTGATTTATCAACGCCGATGCGCACTAAGCGGCTCCCACCATCAACGGGTGAAAGATCACTAATATCTGTGGCCTTTGCTGGTGCCATGAGGATCGGTGCAAACACGATAAACGAAGCGAGAAGGGCTGCGGCGCAGGATGAGATTTTCATAAGTCCACCAGAATTGCGTGCGATGCGTGATTGAATGTTCATGTTTTTTGTCTCACTGATTCTGCGCATAAGTTTCAATGCCATAGCGAACAAACAGCGTGTCATTGCCGACGCGTTTGGCTTTGCCGTTGTAATTGTCGGAGAGCACAGGACCCATGGTTTCCATATTCTTGCCGTCATTTTCAGCGATCGAGCGCAAGGCCAGAGAAAGTTCACCAGCTGATTCAACCATGGCTACGACTTCAGACTGTTGTGGCGTTAATTCCAATGTTGCGGTTTCGCCTTTTTCAACTGTCACCGCGTCGCCTTCATTGGCTTGGCGATAGATTTGGTTGACAGCAAGTACGCGGACATTCGAAATAACCGTTTCGCTTTTCACATTGGTTTTGCCGTTGTTATCAATCTTCTTGGTCAAGATCACATCGACGCGATCATCGGGCAGAATGAAGCCACCAGCTGATGAGCGTGAAGAAATTGCAACCGAGATCGCGCGCATGCCTTTGGGCAAAATGGCACTCATGAAGCCACCGGCACCGGCGTGCACAATTTTCTTGTCCATGACATATTCACCTTCATAAAGTGGAAGGCGGGCACGGGCATTTTCGAGCTCAACCATGGCATCTGGTTTGCTGTCTTTGGTGATCATGGTGGCAAGCACATTGTCTTGTGGCCAAGCTTTCCACACCAAGGTGCCAGAGCCAAGGCGATCTCCCATGAGGATATCTTTTGCGGCGATGAGAACATCAACTGTTTTAGCGACTGGCTGCTCAGTAACTTGAACATCTGGCTTTTTGCTAATGAAGCCCTTGGCCATAAGCCCTGCCATGACGGCCGAACCAATTGCTAGAACAAACATTAAAACACGCATTTTACTCATCGTCTCACCCTCACTCGGCGCAAACTGCGCCCGACAGAAACTTAACTTTGTGCTGGAATGGTCAAATTATGGTTAACGACCGGCTTCCAGTTTCGTAATTTAGACAACACCCGTCATCCACCAACTGTCTTTGAAGGCAATGATGCCGCCAATCGCGAGTGCAAAACCGTAAGGAACATTCGGCTTGAGGCTGCGCAGCTGTTTGCCAAAATTTTCAGCAAAGGCTCCGTTCGCTTCGATTTCCCAATAGATGTTAAACATTGACCAGAGGCCAACCAGCATGGCCAAAATGCCGCCAGCCATAGCCGTCATGAAGAGAAAGGGCAGAGTTTGCGCGGTGCCGAACCAGAGCCCCGCTGCGGCCATAAGCTTCGCATCACCTCCACCAAACAAGCCCAGTTGGAAAAACAGAAAGCCAGCGACAAACAAACCTGCCCCTGCAATCAGATGCATACCGAATTCATTGAGTGGCATTCCCGTGAGCCAAGCCATGGGGAAAAACAAGAGAGCGGTTAAGGCCGTCAACCAGTTTGGTATGCGCAACGAGAGAACATCGCTGGTGGCAGCAAAGATCAATAACAATGGCAAAACCGAGATGGAAAGAGTGTGCAACATGATCAGATCCAAGATTCGCGGATGTGCCGCAATCGCACTCGCGCAGATTTCAATTTTCTCAGTTTCACATGCCGGACGTAAAGACGGGGTTAACCTTGACACTTGGTGCCATAAAAAATGCTGGCAAAACTTACCAGCATTGATATCGGTTTGTCCCTTGCGGGGGCGCTGCGATTATTTCGCGTTGGCAATTCTGAGGCCAATAGCCGTGTATGACGTGACAATGTTATCGGAGATCGACGGCATGGCGGCAATAAGCATGGCGGCCATCGCGCTGGCGATTAGGCCATATTCAATAGCTGTAGCGCCGTTTTGATCAGCAAAAAACTTTTTCATGTGCAACTCTCCAGTCTCCGCCATCATTTCCAGGCTCAAGAAGCCCCGCCGCCCTAACTATAGTCAGCTAACTTCTTGCTTGGGTTGTCGATTTCTTAATCTTGAGGGCACTAACAGGAGGTAAATATTGATCCCCACAATGTCTTGAAATGATGCTGGCAACTCAACAGGCATAATCAAAGATTAAGATAGTTGTTTTAATTTTTCTGGCCGCAACTCCGACTCTCCTGAAAGTAACCGAAGATTCACCATTATTGGTCAAGATATGCGTTGTACTCAAATGTTTGTCGGTTTGTAATATAAGGATTGCGATAATGAAGTCTGGCTTTTGGTCTTTACTGGCAGGTGGTGCCATGGTGTTCATGGCAGCGCAGCACGCCTATGCAGGCCAGCCGCTGATTGTTCAAACCGACAAGAGTCAGCTTATTTCTGTTTCAGCCGAGCCTGGTGCGGTGGTGATCGGCAATCCATCGATTGCGGATATAACCGTTAACGGAAAACAAATTTTTGTACATGGCCATGCCTTTGGCGACACGAATTTACTGGTTCTTGATTCCGCTGGAAACCAGCTGGCAAATTTTGATATTACAGTTGCAAACAGTGCCGATAATAATGTTGCGCTTTTTAAACCGGATGGTCGTCGCACTTATACTTGCGCCCCTTTGTGTGAAAGCACGATGTTGCCAGGCGATCAGATCGGTTTCACAGGACCGATAATGCAGCTGGGCAGAGAAAAAACCGAATTTGCGACTGGCAAAAAATCCGCCGAAGCTGCAGCACCTGCTGCCCCGCAATGAGATATTTAGCAGTTATAAGTGTTTAACGACATCCCGAGGGATGCCGTTTTATTTTGATTTAGATAAAATTTAACTGAACTTATTCAAGCCCCTGAAAGCCTCTGCTGATAACGTAAACAGTGACCAGAGAGGCGGAAACGCGTTTTCCGTAGGGGAGAGACATGATGTTCAGAAAATTCTTGGCGCACGTAGCCAAGCGCAATCGCCGCTATGCAAAATCTGAAAGTGGCGCAGCCGCCGTTGAGTTTGCTTTGGTGGCCTTGCCTTTTTTCATGTTGCTCGGCGTTATTTTAGAAACTGGCGTTATGATGTTCACCGAATATACATTGCAGGCCAGCGTGCAAAAGGCCTCGCGCCTTATTCGCACCGGCCAAGCCAAATCGCTGGCCTTAGATGCAGCCAATTTCAAAGCTGAAATTTGCAAGACTGCAAGCTTGTTGATGGATTGCGCCAGCAAAGTGACGGTCTATGTTGATTCGGACGCAAATGGATTTGCCGCCTTAAAAGCAAAGTTTCCCAGCCCGCTTACAGTCGGGACTGCCAATGATGGCACACCCGGACCCTCCTCATTTAAATGTGGCGAGCCCCTTAGTGCGGTCGGCGTTGTTGCCACTTATGATTGGAACTTTGTGTTTCCCTTCATGAATTTCAACGCCAATACCGGTGTCACCACCAAACGCCGCCTGACAGGTGTCGTGATGTTTGCCAATGAACCATTCCCCGTCGCCGGGGCGCCTAGCGCAACAACCTGTTGAGTATGAAATCATGACATTTCCGAGAAAATCTTTTCTGAGAAACGATACGGGTGTGGCTGCCATTGAAATGGCCTTCATCATGCCTTTCATGCTGCTGCTTTATTTCGGCTTGGTTGATATTACAGTTTTAATCTCTTTGAACCGCAAAATTACGGCTGCAGCCAGCACGACTGCTGATTTGGTCACCCAACAGCGAAATTCGGTGCTCAAAAGCTATATCGCTGATACTTTCAATGCGACTGCGCTGATCATGGTGCCCACAGCAGCCAGCGAAGTGCGGGTGGAGGTTTTTGGTTATCGCACTGTAAGCGGCACTATTACGAATATCTGGTCAACCAATAATGGCTTGGGACCTTCTTGTGGTAATGCCCCTTCAACCTCAACCATGTCGACTTTGATGACGGCTGGCAATGATGTGATTGTGGCGCGCACCTGCATGAATTTTACGCCCGCAGTGGCAACCTTTTTGGGCACCAACATTGTGGGGGCAACAACTTTCTTGCTCAATCAGTCTATTTCGATCCGGCCACGCACCACGCTGCAATTGAACTGTTATCAAACCACAGTGGCCGCTGGTACGCTGTGTTCGTGATCAGAATTTAATAATATCATGAGGCCGCCTTTTTTGAAGGCGGCCTTTTTTCTTGCTTGATTGCAAGCGCACGTCCATAAATTCCGACAGAATCGGGGTTGGCGGATAGTGAGTCTCTTCTTGTTTTTAGCCGTTCTGGTTGCAGCATTTTTGCACGCATCCTGGAATGTGCTGGTTAAGTTGAATATTGACAGATTTCTCGCAATGTTTCTTTTGCAAACATTGATGGGGGTGATGGGCATTGCCATGTTGCTGGTTTTTACAGCGCCCAGCGCCGCGAGCCTTCCTTTTGCTCTCTCATCTGGTGTCTTACACACGGGTTATAATCTGTTCTTGGCCCGCAGTTATCGAACTGGCGATCTCAGCGTGGTTTATCCAGTGGCACGTGGTACGGCTCCTTTGATTACACTTGGGGCCAGCTATATTTTTGGCCATGATTCAATTTCCCTCTTTGCCGTTTTGGGGATTCTAACTTTGATCGCAGGGATATGGATGATCGCCTTAGGCCCTTCCAAAGCTGTGCGGGTGGATCGGACAACGCTTCTTTTTGCGTTGGGAACATCGGTTTTCATTGGGTGTTATACGGTCGTAGATGGTTTGGGGGGGCGAGCTTCTGGCTCTGCATCTGGTTATACCGGACTGGTTTTCGTTTTTGATGCCATTGGCATGCTGGTAGCCGGAATTTTTCTGCGTGGTCCCGGAATTTTCAAAGCTGTTCTACCTTTCTGGCGGCGCGGGGCGATAGGGGCATTCGCCTCTGGTAGCGCATATTGGATTATCATTTGGGCGATGAGTCTCGCCCCCATTGCCGTGGTTGCTGCCTTGCGTGAGACCAGCATCTTATTTGCTATTGGACTTTCAGCAAAAGTGCTCGACGAAAAGCTTACCTTCTCACGAATGGCGGGCGCTTTGCTCGTTGTTGCTGGAGCGATGGCACTGCGGGCTTAGAGCTTGTGTTTTATTTCAGCTCAATCAGCAGGGATCGATATAGTTGTTTGTCGACCCAAATGCCGTTCGCGTAAAAACACGAAAAGACCGCTGGCGATTACGACACTGGCGCCGATCAAAGTCCAATGATCAGGCACATCGCCAAACAAGATGTAACCAAACAAAATCATCCAAATGATTTGAGTATAGGCAAAAGGGGCCAACACTGATGCTGGGGCCAAGCGGTGACCTTGGATCAAGAGATAGTGGCCGATAACGCCAGCCAAGCCCATGGCAATTATAAAAAACCAAACACCATTTTGCGGCATTTGCCAGTGCCATGGCAAGGGCAAAGCCGCCCCCACAGCACCCACCAAACAGACATAGAGAAGCGACGTTTCAGTGCGATCTGCAGCGCCGACTTTGCGGGTTAAAATATTATACATGGCACCTGCAAGAGTGGCACCTAACGAAAAGAACATGGCCCAGTGAAAGCTCGCGGTGCCGGGACGCATAATGATCAACACACCCATGAATGCGACAAGCACCGCCGTCCAACGCCGCCAACCCACTTGTTCGCCCAATAACGGGCCAGACAGAGCGCAAACCCAGAGCGGAATCATAAAGGAGATCGCTGCCGTTTGTGCCAGTTGCAAATGGGCCATGGCGGTGAAATTGCAATAGGTGGATGTGAGTAACATCACGCCGCGCAGCAGCTGCACAAGGGGGTGTTTGGTTTTAAGCAATTGCCAATCCCCGACCCGGAGAACCACCACAACGGAAATCAGAAATGCGATCGTATAGCGAAAGAACATAGCGACTTGCGCCGGAACACTGAGCATCGCCTGTTTGGCAGAAGCATCCAAAATCGAGAATGCAAATATGGCAAGGGCCATGAGTGCGATGCCTTTGATGCGTGGTGCCATCAGACCA
>JANYGE010000127.1 GCA_025362535.1 Hyphomicrobiales bacterium | reverse complement strand
ACAGGATCTTGTCGACGAGTTCTTGGCGGTTAATTGCCCATTTCAAGGCAGTGCGGGCATCGAGATTGTCAAATGGCTTGGCATCAACATGCATTGGCGCTGTGTAATGCGCAAAGCCAGACACATTATAAAGTTCGGTGTTTGGCGCACCCTTCAACATATCAATGGTTTTCAAGTCGGCGCGGTCAATGAAGTCCACTTCGCCTGCGAGATAAGCATTGGTACGAGCAGCCACATCAACGATCGACAACATTTCGATTGAGTCAAAATAGGATGTGCCGAAGAAGTTTTCGTTGCGTTCACCAACCAGCTTCACGCCGGGCTCAAAGCTCTTGAGCTTGTAAGGGCCTGCGCCGATGCCGGCAGCAAAATCAATCTTGCCATCTTTGGATGGATAGATCGACAGATGGTAATCAGTCAGCAAGAAGGGGAAGTCAGCATTGCCGCCTGTAAGTTCAAATATAACTGTGTCTGGGCCATCTGCCTTAACCGAAGTTACGGAAGACAGAACCGACTTTGCTGGTGATTTTGAATCAGCGCCAATGTGATAGTTGATGGTGTTTACAACATCATCAGCTGTGAGCGAACGGCCATCATGGAAAGTGATACCCTTGCGGATTTTGAAGGCCCATTTTTGTGCGCCATTTGATGGCTCAAAGCTTTCAGCCACATGGGGCACGGCCACGTTCTTGTCGTTCACTTGCACCAATGGCGCGCCCATGACGGACTTACCAAAAGCAAAAGTAAAGCCGTTTGACCAGGTTGCTGGATCAAGCGAGTCAGTGGTTTGGCCATGGCCAATACCAGCTTTAAACGTGCCGCCTTTTTTTGCTTCAGCGCGTGCAGCTTGGGCAAACATCAATTGCGAGGCCGCCAGCGTCATGCCGGAAGCCATGGTAAAGGCCATAAAGTCGCGGCGGGACAATTTGCCCTGGCCCACGGCTTTTCTGGCCAGTGAAAGTTTATGTTCAAATTCGGTCATATGTTTTCTCCTCAGGTGGTCTTTTTTCTTCGGTTGGATGTGGAGTGTGATTGATCGCCAATATTTCAGTCAATATGATGACTGGCAGCTCAGCTTTCGCTCGTCCCCCTCGCCTTAATTTTCTTTTTCTTGCCTACTCTTACAAGCAGATTATAGAATATGCTCGCACGGGTTGGGCACTTCGTCAATTTCTATTTCCGTGATCGACTGGTGAAATGATTAGTCCAGTCGCGCTTAAAACTGTATCGCGCTTTGCTCTTGAAACTTAGCCGAAAGCGCCGCAATGTTACTCATAAACGATAGTTAATGTGATGGTGGGGCACAGAAAATGAGTGACGGGATGTTGGGGCGGGCGATTATTGGCGTTGCCAAACGCTTGCTTCCGTCTGATTTTAAAGGCTCCCTCGAACTCACTTTGCCGTCTGGCCAAGTTGTAATCTTGGGGGGCCAGAACCCAGGCGAAAAGGCCGATCTCAAATTGCGCAATTTCAGCGTTGTCTGGGCTGGCATCAGGCGGGCTCAGCTTGGTTTTTTTGAGCGCTATATGGCAGGCGATATCGAAAGCCGTGACCCTACGGCGTTTTTCCGGTTCTATTTGCAGAACCGGGCAGGCCTTGATGGGGCCTCGCGGTTTGTTTTTTTCAGCAGCCTCAAAGACAAGCTTTGGCATAGAAAACGCGACAATAACAAGGAAGGCTCCAAAGACAATATCGCGGCGCATTATGATCTGGGCAATGCGTTTTATAAATTATGGCTGGATGATACGATGACTTATTCATCTGCCATTTTTGATGGCAAGGGCAATAGTCTGGAAGCAGCGCAGCGTTTCAAATATCAGCGGGTCATGGAAGCTGCCGAAGTAAAAAAAGGCTCAGAGGTTTTAGAGATTGGCTGTGGCTGGGGTGGCTTTGCCGAAGAAGCGGCCAAGATTGGTGCCAAGGTGCGCGGCATAACATTATCAAGAGAGCAACTGGCCTTTGCGCAGGCCCGTATCGCTGCCCAAGGTTTGCAAGACAAGGCTGAGTTTCATTTCGAAGATTACCGTGACAGCAAAGGGCAGTATGATGCTATTGCCTCGATTGAAATGATTGAAGCCGTGGGTGAGCCGCATTGGCCCGCCTATTTCAAAACCCTGTTCAACCGCTTGAAGCCTGGCGGTGCTGCTGCCGTGCAAGGCATTACGATTACCGAAGAGAACTATGACTCCTACCGTGGTGGTGTTGATTTTATCCAACGCTATGTGTTCCCCGGTGGCATGTTGCTCACTAAAGATATCATGCGCGAGCAAGCCCAAAAGGCCGGGCTGTTGCTGGAAAAATTTGAGTGCTTCGGCAAAAGCTATGCTGAAACCTTGCGGCAGTGGCGCGTGCGTTTTGAAGCGGCATGGCCAAAAATTATTCCACTTGGATTTGATGAACGCTTCCGCAAATTATGGACACTCTATTTGTGTTATTGCGAAGCGGGTTTTGAAGAAGGCATCATTGACGTGGGAATTTATAAAATCCGCAAACCAGCATGACCTCTTCCAAAAACTTGGATGACTTGCGCCATGCCGTGATGTGCGGCTTGGCTGATAGAGCACAGAGCTTGCTTGGCCAGAGTCCAGGATTTGATGTCCGGGTTGAAGCAGCATTGCTAGCATTGCTGCAGTTCCAACTGCCGGATATTCCAGATCTGAACTCAGACTTAGTTGATGCCGCCACGCAGTGCAGGTTTCTCATGCTGCAGGGCATTGTGCTTAACCGCAAACGTGACCCCTTGGGGGCACTGGCTAAATTTCAAGAGGCTTTGCAAAGTGCTGGTTCTGATCGGTTTTTGCAAATTGATGTTTTTCTGGAAACCGCCAAGGCCTATGCGTGGCTTGGCAATTCCAGCACCGCGATTGATTTTCTGCTGCAAGCATTAAGTTTGAGCACACAAAAATCATCCCAGTTTCTAGTGTTTTCCAGTCTGGCTGATCTCTATGCCGAGCTTGAACGCTGGCAGATGGCACAGCATTATGCAGCTCTATCTCAAGCATCCTCGCACGGCTTGGAAGACAGTATTTATTATACGCAACTTTTGGAGTGTGAAGCGCGCATAGAGTTGGCCCTCGGGAAAGAAGGTTCAAGCCCTTTGGCTGCCTTGCAAAACCGCGAGCCAAAGCTGCCTGCTTATCTGCAATTTCGCTTGGCTGTGCTGCTGCTCGAGAAAGTGCTTGTGGCACAGGATCGTGCTGCATCCGCTGGCGCGCTGGCGAAACTTCAGCACCTGTCGCTTTGCGCCGTGCCTGAGAGTTTTGAGTTCACAGTCACACAGGTGCTTTCAGCACGGCTTGATCTCTTGCAGGAAAACCCCAAGCCCGCAATTTCAAAACTAATACAAGCGCGCGATTGGTATGCTGATGAAGATTTAGCGGTGCGGTTTGTTGATGCGCTGATTTTGCTGACCAAGGCCTATGCGCAAAATGGTCAAAAAAATGAAGCCGCTATTGAGCTAAATATTGCGCGTACCTATTGCCAAGCGCGCGGGCTTGGCTTGCAGCTTGAAAGGGTGGAAAGCGCCTTTGCGGATTATGATCTGGTTCTCTATCCGATTACCGAATCAAAACGCTCATCCTCCTCTGGCAGTTGGAAAAATCGACAGGCCTATGTGATTTTGGAAAAGCTGGGTGAAGGCGGGCAAGGTGCTGTGTTTCGCGCCTTTGACAATGCCCGCAACAAAACTGTGGCCTTCAAGAAATTAAAGATCAAAGGAGCCGCAGCGCTTGAGGCCTTGGCGCGTGAAGTGCGCAGTGCCAATTGGGCGGCAGTGCCGAACGTGGCGCGGGTTCTTGCCTGTGGCACTGAAGATGATGGCTCGCTCTATATGGTGCAGGAGCTTATCAACGGGCAATCCTTACGCGCCATGCTGGTGAAGGGTGAAAAGCCGCCAATCCTCATTGCGCATTTGCAGACCGTGGCAAAAACCTTAAAGGCGCTGCATGCCAAAGGCATTGTGCATGGCGATGTGAAGCCTGAAAATATTTTGATTGATGCCGATGGCGCCACCATCCTCGTGGATTTTGGCCTGGCGCGGATCACCGGAAGAGATCCTGTTGAAAAAGTGGGGGCAACGGCGCGTTATGCTCCACCGGCCTTGGCAGCCCAGCTTCGCGCCGCGCAATGGCGCGATACCTATGCCTTGGGTGTGATGCTGTGCGAATGTCTTGGCCCAGAAGAAACGCCTGAGGCCCATGCCGCGCGAAAGCTCGCGGCGAAATTAACCCGGTCTTTCAATTGGCCCTTTGCAGCATCGGACTATGAGGCCGACTGGAATAAATTATTGCGCTGATGGGTTCTGCCCCAGCGGCAAGACTTGCAGCCATGTATCTTCTCCCACCTGACCGCTGATTGAAAACAAAACATCTTGTGGCGTCTCAATTTTAAACACCGCCGTGGGTGCTGCATCAAGAAACAGGGGGGATTGCAACGATGTGCCACCCGCCTGAATGCGCAAAGCAAGCTTGCCATTTTCAGCGCCGTGTTGGGTGGGAACGGCGAAAGCCACATAGGTTCCCGGCTTGGCGTTAGGCCATGCTGCGACGGCCTCGCCTGAGGTCGATCTTGTTCCAGATGCATTTGCCAGTGCGGCCTTATATTCAAACAAAGGCGGTGAATCAAAACGCTCCAAGGAATTGCCATCGCGATAGGCTTGCAGCAGCGCCCAGATTTGATTGCGCTTGGCAAGATAAAGCGTTGCAGAATTCCAGCTATTCTCAGCTAAAGCCATTTTCTCAGCACTCCAACCAGTGGTCAGATCAGCAATCAGACCAGCACTTTGGGCATAGAAAGTGCCTGATCCCGAAACAATGAAATTGGAGGCAACGTCTCTGGTTTCGCCGCCACTGTGAATGGCGATCACCTCGCCTTGCTGATTGACAATAGGGCTGCCGCTGGCCCCGCCCGTGGCTTCGGCCGTGTGATAAATCAATTCACCTGTGGCACTGCCCGCAACGCCAAGAAAATCAGAAGAGCCACTGATATAACCGATCCGAAATTGTTGGGCGCTGGCGTTTTTAGCAAAGGCCGCAGGGTAACCCACATAGGCCAAAGGCTCACCAGGAGGCATATGCTGCAATGTTTCAGCGCTGGCGACTTTAAGTGAGTCTGCCAAATGCGCGCCACTTTGCACCATCAGCATGGCCACATCAAAACTGCCTTGCGATTTGAGCGTGGTGCCCGTGCTGCGTTCGGTGCGGCTGATATTATCACGGAAGGCGAGATAAGCTGGGTGAAGAATGGCATCGACAACTTTGATCGGTGTTTGCTGGCCATCAGGGGCGATCACCACAACTGTTTGATTAGGCGTGGCAGTGCTAAATAAGGCCGCTACATGGGCATTGGTGATCAGGCTGTGCGGACCGTAAACCCAAGCCGTGCCCTCGGCTTGCGGGGCCGAGCCATCATTGCTGAGAATCGCCACTTGATAGACCGAGCCTCTGATGCGCTCATAGATCTCTGACCATTTGGCGGAAGGGCTTTGCGCGGTTTGAAACTTCT
>JANYGE010000116.1 GCA_025362535.1 Hyphomicrobiales bacterium | reverse complement strand
GGTCCATCGCATCACGGCGCACATTGCGCACGGCCACCCGCGCTTTTTCAGCATAGCTGTGAGCAACCTTCACCAGCTCCTTACGTCGGTCTTGCGTGAGATCTGGCATGCGCAGGCGAATGGTTTGGCCTTCAGTTTGCGGGTTCAAGCCCAGATTTGAAGCGTTAATGGCCTTTTCAACAGCAATCACCAACCCGCGATCCCAAACACTAATTTGCAACATGCGAGGCTCTGGCACAGTAACTGATGCACATTGCGACAGTGCCATCTTAGCCCCGTAAGCATCAACCATTACAGGATCAAGCAATGTGGCCGAAGCACGCCCGGTGCGAAGCCCCCCAAAATCATGTTTCAGTGAATCGATTTCGCCTGCCATGCGGCGCTTGATGTCAGCGGCATTAAAATCGGGGAGTTGAGCCATAATTTATTCCTTGGTCACGACGGTATATTGGCCAGAGCCTTTGAGCACACGCTCAACATTTCCGGCCTCTCGAATGGAGAAGACAACTACAGGAATCGCATTATCACGCGCAAGTGCAATCGCGGCTGGATCCATGATACGCAAATCTTTAGCCAAAATTTCGCTGAAGGTGATTTTGTCATAGCGCTTGGCATTGGGAACTTTCTTGGGATCGGCAGAGTAAACCCCGTCTACGCTGGTGCCTTTGAGCAAAGCTTCGCATTTCAGTTCTGCCGCGCGCAAAGCAGCACCCGTATCAGTTGTAAAAAACGGGAGGCCCGTGCCAGCTGCACAAATCACCACGCGACCTTTCTCCATATGGTGAATACCTTTGGCGGCAGAATAGGTTTCGCACACAGATGGCATTGCAATGGCAGACAACATGCGCGCATCCACGCCTTTGGAGTTCAAAACGCCCTGCATCGCAAGCGCATTCATCACGGTGGCCATAATGCCCATGTGATCCGCTGAAACCCGGTCCATGCCCTTTGCAGCGCCAGCAAGTCCCCTAAATATATTGCCGCCGCCGATGACGAGCGCCACTTCAGCACCTGCATCAGTACAGGCAATCACTTCATCGGCCATACGGCCCACAGTATTCAGATCAATACCAAAGGGCTCCTGCCCCATCAGCACTTCGCCTGAAATTTTAAGAAGTATGCGCTTATATTTGATTTTGCTCATCATTGCCCTGTGTTCGCTCATCCACAAATCGTCATTCCCGCGAAGGCGGGAAACTCTGTTTTGCTTAACGCAGATTCCCGCCTTCGCGGGAATTACGATTTATCAGTTTGGAATATCGCCAATAGCTTAAGGGAACTTCTCTGATTCGTCTCAGCTCAACCCGTTGCTTTTTCGGCTTTCGCGGCGGCGGCATTATCGTTAAATGGCAGCCGCTCTTCACCAATCACATGATCAATCATGGCGCGCCAGCCAGTTGGCAAATCGCCCCAATCTGGCATGCCAATGGCACCGGCCTCTAACATTTCATCACTTGGTTCTCTGAGTGCACGAAGCATTTCCTGCGCAGGCACCACAAACTCATGCCAATTGCCCGAACCTTGGCTCATTGCCAAAGCCCGCGCTACGCGCATCAATACAGGATCTATATTTTCGATACTTGCCACTGCCGTAACCACGTGCCCCCGAAAATGAAGCTGCAGATTAAATATCTACACCTTGAAGTTTCAGAATGACACAAATAGTTAATGCGAGCAATCAACTATAAATTGATTGCTCCGGTTGTTAATTGCCGCCAGCCATTTTTGCCACTTCATCGGCAAAATCGTCTTCGGCTTTTTCAATGCCTTCGCCAAGTTGCATGCGCACAAAGCCAGTAAGTTTTACCGCAGCGCCAGCTTTGCTCGTCATTTCAGACAACACTTGCGTGACTGTTTTTGAACTATCATGCACATAGGCTTGCTCTAACAAGCAGGTTTCCTTGGCATAAGTCTTGAGGCCTGAAGCCACAATTTTTTCCATCACGTTAGCAGGCTTGCCAGCATTCTTTTCTTCAAGAACTGCCTTTTCGCGAGCCAATACGTCAGCTGGAACCAAATCCAAGCTCAGAGCAACTGGATTGGTTGCGGCGATGTGCATCGAGAGCATGCGGCCAAAGCTTGTGAGTTCTTCCTTGCTGCCTGATGATTCAAGCGCAACGATAACGCCGATCTTGCCCATGCCAGGAGCGATTTGATTGTGGATATATGAACCAATCACGCCCTCTGAAACTGTAAGAGCAGCCGTGCGGCGCACTGTCATGTTCTCGCCGATAGTGGCCACCATTTCAGCCACATATTCCGCAACGGCATGTTTTGTGCCGGGGAAATGAGCCGTCTTCAGTTTTTCGGAATCGCCATTGGCATCAATCGCCAATTTTGAAATTTCAGCCACCATGGCCTGGAATTTTTCGTTGCGGGCAACGAAGTCGGTTTCCGAATTCACTTCAACCAAAGCGCCGTGCAAGCCTTTAACACAGAGCCCAACCAGACCTTCAGCCGCTACGCGAGTTGATTTCTTGGCCGCCTTGGCCAAGCCTTTGGCGCGCAGCCAATCAATCGACGCTTCCATATCGCCATTGTTCGCAGCAAGCGCTGCCTTACAATCCATCATGCCCACGCCAGTCTTTTCGCGCAGCTCTTTCACCATGCCAGCAGTAATGTCAGCCATGTCAAACCTCTTAAATTAAAATGTGAAAATGGGCCTGCACTCATTGCAAGCCCACTTAATCAATCGTGAATTAAGCCGAAGCTGGAATATCTTCGAGCATGGGTTGTTCGGCAGCACCGGCATCAACACCTGAATGTTGACCAGACTGCGAAATACCTTCGATCACAGCTTTGCTGATGAGATCGCAATACAAAGCAACAGCGCGTGCAGCGTCATCATTGCCTGGAATTGGGAAGTTTACGCCTGCAGGATCGGAGTTTGTATCGATGATCGCAATCACTGGAATGCCCAAACGGTTAGCTTCCTTGATGGCATTGGCTTCTTTGTTTGTGTCGATCACGAACAGCAGATCAGGCACGCCGCCCATGTCCTTAATGCCGCCCAAAGCTTTTTCAAGCTTCGACTTGCT
>JANYGE010000095.1 GCA_025362535.1 Hyphomicrobiales bacterium | reverse complement strand
CAAGAAGATCAATTTCAAAACCGGCGAATTGGTGGTTTATCCTGCCCATGGTGTGGGCCGCATTACCAACATTGAAGAGCAGGAAATTGCCGGTGTGAAGCTTGAGCTTTACATTGTCGATTTCGAAAAAGAAAAACTGCGCCTCAAAGTGCCAACCAACCGGGCTGAGCAAAAGGGCATGCGCCACTTGGCTGATCGCTCATTGATTGAACAAGCCATGAAAGTGATCCGTGGCCGCGCCCGCATTAAGCGCACTATGTGGAGCAGGCGTGCCCAGGAATATGATGCAAAGATCAATTCCGGTGATGTGATTGCTGTGGCTGAGGTGATCCGCGATTTGTATCGCTCTGATCGTCAACCCGAGCAGTCTTATTCGGAACGTCAATTGTTCGAACAAGCTCTCGCAAGGTTCGCCCGTGAATTGGCAGCTGTGCGCAAAGTGGATGAGGATCAATGTATCCGTGAGCTCGAAGACTTCCTCGCCCGCAATGCCAAACGCGGCGCTGCCGCTGGCGAAAAAGTTGAAGACGATTCAGCCGAAGAAGCGGCGTAAGCGTTTTTTCGCATATCAAAAAATAAAGGCCGGGTTCAACCCTGGCCTTTTTTATTGCGCTTCCAAATAATCCATGCTGCGCGCCAATTCGCGGGCGATCTGTTTCGATTTATGCACCTCAGGCGCAAAGGGCTCGAACGACACATAGCCCTTATAGCCACCTGCCATCAATTTCTGCACTTGGCCACGATTATCAATCATATCATTGGCATCCACCAACACCCGCTGCGCATCACGCATGGTGGCAATGCTGTGCTTCTTATCGGTGACACCAGACACATGAATAAGCCCGGTGCGCTCCGCAAACACATCCTTCTCGCCCGCCACAAAATGGTGGAACGTATCATGCGTCACCTTAAAGCGCTTGGCACCACCCACGGCATCAATGGCGGCAATCGCTTCAGCCTTCAGGCGCAATGAACATTCTTCAAAGCCCAAAGGCTCCACGCAGCCAATCAAGCCATGATCTTTCAGAATGGATTTCAAACCATCAAGAGCCACCCGCAAACCCTCCAGCCGCTCATCGTTGGAAGGCTTGAACTTCGTGTCATTGGTGGGCACCAGAATAAGATTCTTGGCCCCGGTCAGCGCCGTATATTCCGCCAGCTTCTTTGCCTCATCAGCCTTGGCCTTATTCCACTGGTTCCAGCGCTGCAGGGCATTCACATTGATAATGGTGATGCCCTTTTCCTTGGCCAGCTTGGCAATCAGCTTGGCATTCTTGTTGCCCATCAAGGCCGTCGGGATATCATTGCGAATTTCAACCGCCGTCACGCCGAGCGATAAGGCCAAGTCAAAAAAAGCATTATAGCCCAGACGCGGTGCCACCATATGGTTCAAAGAAAATTGCATGAGAGTCTCTCCTGATTTGAGGTGGCCTATAGCAGGAGTGATCGGTACGTTCACGGACAGATGAAATTATGTTGCAGAAACTTTCAGAGTAACTCCTCTTAGTCCCCCTTGTGGGGAGGGGGAGGTTGCGCTCACGTAGAAACTTTCTTACGATAGCCCAATGAAGAAAAATCAACAGACAAAATCATCAAAGCCAAAAGACAAAAATCCTATACCACCTCCAACGAGTTGGGAGGAATTTTTCAAAAGGCCTGGCATTGGAGACGATTTCATGAACGACCGCGATCAAGCACCACCGCAGGAGCGAGAGTTCTGAGTGGTGACAAACACAGGTTAACGGGTTGGTGGTGAAGAGCTGAGAGTGAGCATGAAATTCAACCTACAGGCGCTTTCTAATTTCTTTGCAGGAAAACAACTACCAAAGGATCATGGACCCGAAAGCGACCCGCGTTGGCTAAAACTCAAGAACAAAGAATGGAAATGCGCCACCTGCGGCCAGATCCATTTTGGCTTAGTTGATCTTGGCAAAGATAAGCCTGATGCTTGGGCCCTACGGCCCGGAAGTTGCCAAGGATGTCCTACACACGAACTTAAAAAGCTATCTTTCGAACGATATTTGTATTGTTAATGGCGAAGACTATTTCATTCGATGTGTACTTTATTTGCCAATTTTGGGAACATCGAATGAAAAGCTAGGCTATGGCGTCTGGTCATCTGTTTCAGAGGCGAATTTCAAAAAATATCGCAATACATTTAACGAGCCGAAACAAGATCAAATTGCTCCTTGGTTTGGTTGGCTTTCAAATTCACTTAAGGGTTATCCAGACTCATTCAAACTCAAATGCAATGTCTTTTTGCAAAACGATCACAAACGACCTTTGATCGAACTTCAGGAGTCAGACCACCCGCTGTCAATTGAACAGCATAAAGGAATAACCATAGATCGCCTTTTTGAAATTTATGCCTTAAACGGACATGAAATCAAATTATGAAATCACTCAAGCCCCCACCTGCTTCCTCATATCAGCCTTGCTTATCCCCGCCACCTCAACCGGCTTCTTCATCGCATCACGTCTAAAAGGCTCGCCCAGTTCTTGATTGAGCATCGCCTCAATCAATGTTGTTTTGCCGTGGTTCATTTGATCGTCAATGGCTTTGTACAAGGCCGCCGTCAGTTCATCCATGGTGCGCGCTACAATGCCTTCAAGGCCGCAGGCTTTGGCGATGCCAGCGTATGAGACTTGCT
>JANYGE010000047.1 GCA_025362535.1 Hyphomicrobiales bacterium | reverse complement strand
GTTTTCGCATGGTCCATTTTTGCCGCCTCAAGGCCAATCTGCATTTGATCCGAAAGCGGTGTACCAACGGCCATCTGCACAACCGACATATTCAAATTTCTATCAAACGTATCATAGTCATCTTGGAACAGCTGAATACGCGCGACCAAACTCTCTTTTTCCTCTGCGTTACAAAGTCGATTAATGCGCTTTGTCAAATAGCAATGCATCGGATCACCATTCATATATCCCGTCATCCAATCCTTTCCACACTCGCCATCCGCCGACGATGGCCTGAGAGCAGCGGTCTTACTGCCTTTCCAACCCCATGATAAATTGCTGAATTGGAACGGATTGATACCTTCCGAAAACATATAAGTACCGCCAGAAACAGCAATGAATAGGCCAAGTATTGTGGCAATAAATCCAGCATTGAGAGTTGATCCCTCGCCTTCACCACCGTCATCATTGTCAAAGTCTTGCTGATTGTCGCCTTCATTGCCATAAGGATCATAGACGCGTGGCTTGTCCAGATCGCCCAGCCTCGCCCTAATCTGATCAAGTTTAATGTCACGTGCCATGGTGCCAGATCCTCAAAATCTGGGCGGAAACTATGCCAGAGCCCTTAAAGTCTCGTTAAACAACATCGCAGGATTGCCTCAATTGAGCCACACCCCCGCCGCAACGCCAAGCCACTCTAAGACTCGGACGGCGACATATTGCAATCGAACTCCAATTAAGAGGGGAGAATAGAATGATAAATATGCCGCATAAACATTGGTGGCACGAACTCAACACCTGGGAACCTGAAGCCGCACTCGCTTTTTATGGTCGAACCCTAGGTTGGGAATTTGAGCCATCCCCCCTGCCCGATGGCGCAGCCTATTGGATCGCCAGAAAAGATGGCAGTCCCGTCGGCGGAATATTCGAACTTACAGCTCCAGACTATGATGGTATTCCATCACACTGGATGACTTATCTCTCAGTCAAAGATATGCAAAAAGCCGAAGCCAATACATCAGACGCTGGTGGCGAGGTGATGCGTTCACCCGTGCGCATCCCCGGTGTTGGTAAACTGGCAGTGGTGACCGATTCAACGGGGGCGTTGATTGGGTTGATTGAGCCTGATCAACCGGCGAGTTTTCATCTCACACATTAAAAATCACGTCTCGCCACCTCGGCCAAAGCTGGGGTGGCGGTTAATTGGAAACTGGCCCCCTAAAAAACGTCGGGCAACCGCTATAAACGAGCCATGCTCATAGCACTTGCTTGTCTCATCGTTTTTCTTGCCGCAATTGTGCGCGGGTTTTCTGGTTTTGGTTTTTCATTGCTTGCCATCACAGCCCTTTCGCTCATTTATCGGCCCTCAGAAATCATCCCTTCCATTTTTATGATGGAGCTTGTGGCCAGCCTCAATCTTCTACCGTCAATCTGGAAAGATGTTCATTGGCGGTCATTAGGTCCGCTCACTTTGGGATGCCTCATTGCAACGCCTTTTGGCGTATGGGCATTGGCACATGTGGCTGCGGCACCGATGCAAATGGCCATGAGCATATTTGTGCTGGGTGCTGCCGGTTTAATGTGGCGCGGTTATGCTTTGAAAACCATGCCAGGCACTTTGGCATCCACCGCTGTTGGAGCCGCATCTGGCTTGGCCAATGGCGCTTTTGGCATTGGCGGCCCACCGGTGGTGCTGCTTTATTTTGCATCGCCCGCCGGAAATCTGGCGGGGCGAGCGTCTCTCATTGCATTCTTTTTGGCCACCGATTCAATTGGTTTGGCCAATCAATATCTCGAAGGCTTGTTGAACTGGGATGTGGCAATGCGTGCTGCATTCTATTTGCCCGCCATGCTTTTTGGTGTGTGGCTTGGGGTCAGAAGTTTCAAAGGCACTGATCCTGAAAAGTTTCGCAAATATGTGTTGGTGATTTTGGCTGCTTTGGCCGCAATCACATTTATCAAAAGCGTGGTTCAACTGTTTTAACCCATCAAAGCTATTCTGTCGCATCGACGTGAAGCGAACTTGTCCGTAAATTTTCGCTCATGTGGAGAATGTTTCAAGCGATTGTTAGAAAAGCGCGCAAGCTGAGTGCGTTATTTCTGATGCTTGCAATTCTGGCTCCTGCATTGGCCAGCATTATGCCAACACCAGCTTTAAGTGCCGAACAACAGTTGTTGTTCGACCTTGGCCAGAATATATGTTCGCAAAATCATCAAGGTAATAGTCATCGGCAATCGCATGATGATCACATGAAGTGTTGTGTACTCTGCACAACGCAAAGCCATTATTTCCACGCTGGTCATACCGCCAATTCGTTCACCGCACCGCACGTGGTTTCAACCAAATCAATACGCTACAATTTCATTGTAGCTATTCCCCGTGCGCCACCCGATTTGCGCGCCACAGCCCCACGAGCACCCCCAGCCCCTCTCTCAATCTGAAATCACTCACGCGGCCTCAACAGCCGCACCATTTCATTTTTTGAGAGGTTACTCATGTCTAGTTCTGCTCTTTCGCGACAAGATGTTGCGTCCACCCACCTATATCGCGCCGTTTGGCGTTGGCATTTCTATGCGAATTTTAAGGAATTTACATTTGCTGCAGCCCTCACATTGGCCTCGCTTTACGGAGTGGCAAAGAGCCAAGCTCATCAATCCTCAATCGGTGATCTGGTTATTGAACATGCTTGGTCGCGAGAAACCAAAGCCACGGATGATGTGGCGGCTGGCTTTATGAACATCGTCAACAATGGCCCAGAAGCCGACACATTAATCTCGGTCACAGCCACCATCAGCGACAAAGTTCAACTGCACAATATGCGGATGAATGGCGACAGGATGGAAATGTTTGAAATGGCAGATGGCATTGAAATCCCCGCAGATGCCACCGTTCAACTCAAACCAAAATCCTTGCATGTGATGTTCTTTAAAATCAAAGACCACCCCAAGCAAGGAGATGAATTCCATGGCACACTCACTTTCAAAAAAGCAGGCACTGTGGATGTCGAATTCATGGTCGAACCGCCTGATGCAGGCATGGAGTAAAAAATGAGAACCAAACTTAAACTCGCAATTATCGGGATGACGGCATTATGTGCCGTCATCCTCATTGCGGCAGCACAAATGTTGAGTCACACCGCACAAACCGCCTATGTCGAAATTGGCGGGCCTTTCAAGCTGGCCTCAAGCAAAGGCGGGGAGTTAGACAGCACCTCTCTCATTGGCAAACCATATGGCGTATTCTTTGGCTTTACCCATTGTCCCGAAGTGTGCCCAACGACACTCTATGAAATGACCAAAACCTTAAAAGACATTGGTGACAATGCCAAAGATTTCCGTTTGCTTTTTATAACGGTTGATCCTGAACGTGACACAGCACCAATCTTAAAAGACTACCTGTCAAATTTTGATCCCCGCATCGAAGGCCTGACACCAACACCGGGGCAACTCCCGCAAATCGCCAAAGCCTTTCACGTCTATTATGAGCGCGTGAATGCCAGTTATGGCGAATATACCATGAACCACACCGCCACGATTTACCTCATGGATCGTGATGGCCATTTCAAAAGTACAATTGCTTATGATGAGAGCAAAGAAAGTAGGATGCAAAAAATCAAAAATCTATACACGGAATAATAGCAATTACCAACCGATCCTTGTATTCGATTTCAATGGACACCCTCACACTCTTCGGCCTCTTCGCGGTTTCGATGATGCTGATCACCTATACGCTGGAAAATCGCAGCCATTGGATGGTCTTGCTCTTTGCCGTCGCTTGCGCACTGGGCTCGGCTTATGGCTTTCTGCAAGGTGCTTGGCCCTTTGGGCTTGTCGAAGCTGTGTGGGCGGTGATTGCACTCAAGCGGTGGCAAGACCGCACCAAAACCTAGTGCAATAATTTCTCCGCAGCATCCGGCAAGGGTCCATAGCCATTCTCTTTTAGGAAATCAGCCAGAGCCTCCAACACCGGAATTTGCTTTAGATTTTCTGCCGGACAATCATCGATTTTTTGTCCCGAACTGCACTGTTGTGGCCCAAATCCTGTGTCACTTGCC
>JANYGE010000442.1 GCA_025362535.1 Hyphomicrobiales bacterium | reverse complement strand
CCGAGACGCCAATGCTCAATATAGTCGCTTTGAATTTGGTCGATAAAGCTTTGTTGACAGGCCAAGCTGGCACGAAACATCGACATGCGACCAGTTAGAGTGAGAACCTTACGGGCGAGCCCATGGGAGCTCATCAGAATATGGCGCTGCGCGAAGCGTAACGAATACCAATTCTTAAATATCTCAGCGCCTTCGACGGTACAGATTTCATCAGTCGTAAGTGCACCGATCTTATTATCAAGCAAAAACATGCTCGCACATTTTTCAATCAAATTCACTGGAACAATACTGTCACCATCAATGAAAGACACTGTATCAATAGCGATTGGATTAAACTCTTTAATGGCCTGCAAACCAAAGGCCAAGGCATCGCGTTTTCCGGTGCCTGGAATGCGAACAAATTTTAGACGGAATGGTTTCTTCTCGCCATAGATTGTATCGGCAATGCCCTGGATAAGACGTTCATCACCAAGTTCCACAATGGAGGCAACAACAGTGGCTCCGGCTGGTGCACGCTCTGCTGCGGCAAAAGCTGCACGGTAGACTTTGCTGGTCGTTGAAGCATCAATCCGAAAACTTGTAACCAGCAAAAACGCATGTCCAAGCTTTTGCGTGAGCAAAGCCTGATCAGCCTGTTTGCGGACTGCAGGAAAATTGAACTGATTGAACCACAAGCAACGAATAAAGTGAAGAAGACCCCAAGCATAACGCCAAATTCCAATTGCACCGAGCACAAAGACAGCTTCGCGAGGATGATTATTCAAAGCGGAGCTTGGAATTGACAGGGCAAGCACCAGCAAGAACAAAATGAACGCGATATGTTTCAACACACTAAACATTATATATTGTAGATCCTCACCCCATGGTCAGCTTGTCACCAGACCAAACCTTCATAAGCAACACTCGAATGCATCGGAACTTTTACGCGAACGAGGTCTACAACACTCATGCCCTCAGGCATTGTTTCTAATGCCGCATCATTTTCTTTGGCTTTGTTGCCAATTACGACTGCATCCGAAAATGAAACGACATCACCAGCACTGGATTTCATGTAGCCAGCTAAATGGGATATATAATTGTGGTCGCTGGCAAACTTTGCCGACACATTTGGATCATAGATGGCGAGTTCGAAACCTTTACCCAACAATTTCTCGGCGAGAGCCACCAATGGACTCTCACGTAAATCATCTGTGTCAGATTTAAATGTAATACCAAGAATACCTATCTTCTTCTTGCCGGTCTTTTTCACGAGCTGGAAAGCACGCAAGAGCTGGTATTCATTGGCTGAAACAGCAGCATCAAGCATCGGCGTTGCCACATTTTCCATTTTCCCGAAATGACGGAGTGCGCGCAAATCTTTCGGTAGGCATGAACCACCATATGCAAAGCCCGGCTTCATGTAAGCGCTCGAAATGTTCAGGCGTTTGTCTGAGCACAGAACTTCCATCACCTCATGGCTATCGATATCGACCGATTTACACAGATTGCCAATTTCATTAGAAAAACTGATTTTTACAGCATGCCAGCAATTGTTGGTGTATTTCACAATCTCAGCACTGCGCAAGGGAATCACATGCGGCTTGGTTGCAATGTTTTTGCAAAGTGCATTCAGGGCTTCGATTGATTTCGTGTCATCTTTATACTGGCCAAAAACAATGGCACCTGGATCTTTGTAGTCGGCGATAGCTGTGCCTTCACGCAAGAACTCAGGATAATAGGCAATACCAAAATCTATGCCGGCTTTTTTGCCTGACTTTTCCTCAAGCGCAGGAATGACAACCGCTTCAACTGTACCCGGCAAAACTGTTGAGCGAATAACAACAATATGAAATGCCTTTTTGTGTTTGAGAACAGAACCAATTTGTTCTGCGACATCTTTCACATAGTTTGTTTCTAGTGAACCATCTTCCCTGCTTGGGGTGCCTGGGCAACACAGCGAAAGATCACTATCCAAAACAGCTTGCTCATATTGCTGGGTTGCCGAGAGCATGCCATTTGTGATGAAGGATTTAATTATTTCGTTTAAACCAGGTTCATAAATTGGCGACTTGCCTGAATTAATCGAAGCAATTTTTGCTGCATCGGGATCCACAAGCGCTACATTAAAACCATCAAGAACCAAGCAGGCTGCAGAAACACACCCTACATAACCCGCACCAAAAATACTAATCCGCATTCAACTCACCTCCGATTAACAGGTTCACGCCCAAAAGCTAACTTGCCAAAAGCTCCACTACAGTTCTCATGCAATGCCAATTGGTCACCCGATTTCAGAAATACCAACGACTGACAAAATCTATGTGACATCCAGGCAAAGCTTGAAAAAATACTTATATTACAAGCCATTCTTGCGCTCCAAACCGGTCTGTTTGCAAAACACAAACTGATCCGAAAGCACAAATTAACATACAGTTAATTGTGCATTGCAACAAGAGAAGCGCAGCTTAAAATTGTAGCAGATTGTGGAAAACCTCTGCTTATTTTTTGAAAATGTTGCCTGTTTTTTGCACAATCTTCTTTAAAGGTGTATTGCTGTCACAAAGTACCTCACCGGAATTTCCCAAATTACAGTTTTTGGGGGTAGATTCGTTTGACTAAAATCGATCAAAAAATTCTCCATCGGCTTGACGAAGCCCATGCCTTCTTCGGCTTTATTTAAAACATCTTGTTGCAAAAAAAGCTTGAGCTCAGACTCAAAACTCCATTGGGCATTGGCGCTGTAACTCGTGCCAACCAACACAATAGCCGGGGCTTCCGGAGCAGCCGCAGTATCAACCAAAAAATCATCAACATTGGTGTTGGTTGGTGTGGCTTTAATTGGCACTATGACCTCACTTTTAACCGGTAACAAAAATTCCCAACGGCCCAAATTTACAAACTTCAAAAGGTCGCCCGCATGATCAAGTTTGGGCTGTTCCGTTTTAAGGAAAACACTATCTTCAGCAGGTGGAACGTCAGGAAATAATTTAGCAATGGCACTGGCAACCACAGTTGCACCAGCCACGGTCCAATGTGTGTCCAACTTCAAAAATACCTCTTGCTTTGGTTTGGCTGCAAGCAAAGCAGTTTTCACATCGGCCAATTCCAATGTTTTGGTTTTTGAGAGCTCAGTAAAGAGTCGATTATAAAGTTGGTCTTGGCCGGACGGAAGCCGCACTCGGCCAACATGTTCGGGATATATCGATGCCTTCTGCGGTATGAGCGCTATAATAAGCCTCGTGCCCTTGGCGCTTAAAGTTGTTTGAGTTTGTGTGATGAAAGCCAGATGATCTTGAATGTTGCGCTCAACATCAGAGGGCCATGTGAATTCTTCGTCAGAAAAAATCCATCCATCTTTTCCAATCACAGCACCCTTCCTCGCCTCGCCGAAGATTTGATAACTGAGCGCGTTCATTGCTGTAACCGAAAATTCCTTAAGTGGAAATTCATCTTTGTAAAACCGATCGAACTTTGCACCAAAGCTGCCATTAAGCCATCCATCGCGTGTCTGTGGTGCAAAGCTGGCCTTTTGGTATTTGGCTGAATTTGCCACCAGCGCAAAAAAAACTCCGCCCATAGCAAGTGTGATTATAAATATAATGGCACACAGTCTGTTTGCGATCGTGTTCATAATTTTTTCTCAGAATTGAAAGTACAAAAAGGGCGTATCACTATCGGCGATAAGTTTGAGAATTGCGATCAAGCCTAAAGCCGTAGAAACCAGTCCTAAAACAAACGACTTTGATATTGGCAGTTCCAGGTTGCGAACTTGCCCCAACGTAACCAAGCGGATGAAAAATGGTTCTGTCATCGCCACCACCAAGCCCACAACAAGAACCAGCAAGGACATGTTTTTAATTTCCCAGGCAAAGGAATCGCGCACCGCCAAACCATTCCAGCCCGTCATGCCTTGCAGAAACTCCAGTGCTACATGAAGCGAGGGTGAGCGGAAAAATACCCAGCCCACAATCACGATTAGAATTGTTGGGAGCCAGAATAACTTGCTGCGGATGGATTTTGGTGAAACGCCAAAATAGCGCTCGGTTGCCAAAACCCCACCATGCAGTGCTCCCCACATGATAAATGTCCAATTTGCGCCATGCCACAAACCACCAAGCAACATCGTCAGCAGGAGGTTAAAATAAGTGCGGATGGAACCATAGCGATTGCCTCCGAGTGAGATGTAAAGGTAATCACGCAACCACGTTGAAAGACTAATGTGCCAGCGTTGCCAGAACTCCGTAATACTCAATGACATATACGGGGATCTGAAGTTTTCGATAAACTTGAAACCCATCATCAAAGCAAGGCCAACTGCCATAGATGAGTAACCTGAAAAATCAAAATATAATTGTGTGGTGTAAGCGAGAGCACCCAACCACGCTTCGCCCGCTGTGGGATGGCTGATTGCAAACATAGCATCAGCAGTTTGCGCCACGGAATCTGCGATGAGAACTTTTTTGGCGAGGCCTAAAAAGAAACGACAAGCGCCATGATTAAATTTTTTCCAGGTGTGGCTGCGTTCACGGAACTGGTCAGATAAGTCTTTATAGCGCAAAACAGGCCCCGCCACCAAATGGGGGAACAAGGCAATGAAGGCACAAAAATCAACCAGCCTTGCGGCCGGCGGCGCTTCACGGCG
>JANYGE010000428.1 GCA_025362535.1 Hyphomicrobiales bacterium | reverse complement strand
AAAATGCGCAAGGGTTCAAATTCTAATTTCTCGCCGCGATCTGGCACACACAGGTCGGCTCCCAAATCAAAGAGCTCATTCTGAATGCGGGCCAACATGGTATCGAGCTTTTGCAGGTTCGCGGTATGCAACCGAACTATACCTACGGTGGCATTTGTTTCATCCACGGTGCCATAGGCGGCAATGCGGATATTGGCTTTGGACAGGCGCTCGCCATTGCCCAAAGCGGTTTCGCCAGCGTCGCCGGTTCTTGTGTAGATGCGATTGAGAACTACCATGAAATCTATTTACTCATTTCTCAGATAGAAGGAAGGCTTAGCAGATAGGGCGCGCAGCGTAACTGTGAGGCCTGCAACGATAGTTAGTACCATGGCGATCAACGCAGTGGTAATTGCCGTGGTCGCTGAAAACACCCAAGGCATTTCTAGAATATAATGGGCGAGGAACCAAGAGCCGAGGGAGCCAACTACAATACCAAAGAGGGCCGCAACGAGACCGAGCAAGGCATATTCGATGATAAAAGCGAGCAGCAATTGGCGTCTGGTGGCACCATAGGTTTTAAGCACAACAGCTTCATAGCTGCGTGATGAGAGGCCCGCTGCCAAAGCTCCGGCCAACACCAAAATCCCCGTGAGCAATGTAATTATATTGGCCCCGCGCACGGCGGTTAGCATTTTGCTAAGAAGATCACTGACGGTGGCAAGGGCATCTTTCACGCGCACAGCGGTGACTGATGGATAGGTGCTGGCCATGGTGTTGAGCAATTGCCCCTCATCGCCTCCGGTCATGGCAACGGTCACGATGTGGCTGTGCGGTGCAGCTTTCAAAGTGTTCGGAGAAAATACCATCACAAAATTAATCCCCATGCTCCGCCAATTTACTTTGCGCAAATTGGCAAGTTCGGCTTCCACCTCGCGGCCTAAAACATTCACCGTAATTTTATCGCCAATTTTAAGGTCAAGGCCATGGGCAATATCCTCGGTCATCGATACAAGATTTGGCCCGGCATAATCCTTGGGCCACCATTTACCTTCTGTAAGGGTCGAGCCTTTGGGCAAGTCATCAGAATAGGTGAGGCCACGGTCGCCTTTTAAGGCCCAGCTGGTATCGGAACTGGCTTTCGCTTGATCAGCGGCTACGCCTTTCACTTTGGTAATGCGGCCGCGCAGCATGGGAGCATTGGTGATTTCGGATACACCTGTCTGGGCTTGCAAGCTGATGCGGAATTGATCCAGTTCAGTATTCTGCACATCGAGAAAAAAGAAAGCTGGGGCTTGATCTGGTATGCCGGATTTGAGTTCCGTGCTGATGGTTTGATCGGTCAAGGCCAGGGTTACAAACAAGGTCAGACCCAAGCCCAAGGCCATGATCACGGAACGGCTGGTCGCTCCGGGGCGGTAGAGGCTCTGAATAGCTTGCCGCAGTAGTAAGTTTTTGGGACGCGGTAAAAAGCTTGCTGCTTTGACAATGGTTGACGCAAGAACAGCGAGGATCACAAAGCTTGCAGCTAAACCACCAAGATAAGCGGCGGTGACTTTTGGTTCGTCAAAGCCGAGGAGAATAACAATGGCCGCAAACGCAAGAATGACTGTTGATGCGATGACGTAGTGCCAAGCGGGCTTGCCTCCTTCATCCATGCTATGCGAGCGGAACAAAGCAGCGCCTTGAATATTGGCGATGCGTGAAAGTGGCCAGAGCGCAAAGGCCAAGGTGACGAGCAAGCCTAGCACTGCGGCAAATCCGAGAGGTTTCCAATCCAAAGTGGTTGAGATTGGCAGGGGAAGAATTTTTCCAAAGAGCGTGTGAACGATATAGGGTGCTGCAGCTCCAGCGGTAAGGGCGAGGCTAATGCCAAGTAAGCTCACCGCCATGATTTCGGTGAGGCAGATTCCAACAACATTGCGGTTTGGCAGGCCAAGGCATTTCAATGTGGCAATCGAAGAGCGCCTGCGGTTGATAAATGCTGTCACCGCATTGGCAATACCAGCGCCACCGATGGTGAGGGCAGCGACACTAACCAGCGTCATGAAATAGCCTAACCGATTGATGAATTCGTCAGCACCTTGGGCCGCTTTATCGGTGGTGCGGATACGCCAACCAGCATCAGGAAATTTTTTAGTTGCGGCATCGGCGGCAACCTTGCCAGCTTTCAAGCTTGTATCGGTTTTGAGTTTCACGCGGTAATGCCAGGTTACTAGCGAACCCGGCTGAACCAAACCCGTTGTTGCCAAAGCCTCTTGCGACAGCATAATGCGCGGGCCGAAGATGATACCATCTGCAATGCGATCTGGTTCGGTTTCGATAGTAGCACTAATTGTAAAAACAGCCTTGCCGAGTTTGAGGTGATCGCCAAGTTTTAGATTGAGGCGCGACAATAAAAGCGGATCAACTTCGATGCCATATGATCCCTCTTCCGATAAAAAATAAAACCGCGCATCACGATTAAGTTTCATCTCGCCATAAAGCGGGTAGTTTTTATCGGTGGCTTTAAGCTCTACTAAAGTTGAAGTGCCATTGCTTTGCGCCATGGCGCGCAGGGTGGCAATGCGGCTGGTTTGGCCAATTGAGTTTATGTAAGATAATTCATCAGGTGTTGCTTCGCGCTGGGTTAAGGCAAACTCGAGATCACCACCCAAAAGTGTTTGCCCCTGCTCATCAAGACCGCGCTGCAAGGCAGCGGCGAGTGAACCGATAATGGCAATAGCTGAAACACCCAAAGTGAGGCAGCTCAGAAAAATCCAAAAACCTTTCAAGCCTGAGCGCAAATTGCGGCGGGCATAGATGAGCCACAAGTCTGGTCTCATTTCGTCTTGCCTTCGCTCACCAGCCCATCGCGCACTTCGAGGATACGGTTGCAGCGTTTGGCCAATGCTCGGTCATGCGTGACCAGAAGCAAAGTTGCTTGCTCGCGGGTTTTAAGATCAAACAACAAATCAATAATGGTCGATCCGGTTTCTTGATCGAGATTACCGGTGGGTTCATCGGCCAATAGAATTTTTGCACCCGAAGTTACGGCTCTGGCGATCGCCACGCGTTGTTGCTCACCGCCTGAAAGCTGACCCGGATAATGGGTTAGCCTATGGCCGAGGCCCACACGGGAAAGACCTTCTTTGGCGCGCTCCAGAGCATTTTTTACACCTTTGAACTCCAAGGGCACAGCCACGTTTTCCAGTGCTGTCATAGTGGGGATCAGGTGGAAAGATTGGAAAATAATGCCGATATGGTCGCGGCGGAACCTCGCCAGAGCTTCCTCCTTGCGGCCATTTAACATTTCGCCGCCGACAGAAATCTGGCCTGACGTTACAGCCTCCAATCCAGCGATCACCATGAGCAGTGACGTTTTGCCAGAGCCAGATGGCCCGACAATGCCAATCGCTTCACCAGCCGTCGCATGAACATTCACACCACGCAAAATTTTTACAGGCCCTGCCCGGCTGCTCAACGTGAGATGCACATCTTTTAAATCGAGTGCTGTATTGGCTTTTAACATTTATGTGAACGGCCTTGTAAGTTGGAGTGGAGCACCCAATAAAGATATAATGTTGCGACTCATTACAGTATTTTTGGGCGTTTGGTTCATGTGGGGTCAGGCTTTGGCTGGCACAACTACAATTTTGGCCTTAGGCGACAGTTTAACTGCAGGCTATGGCCTGGACCCGGGCCAGAGCATGCCTGACAGATTGCAAGCGGCACTCCAAGCCAAGGGGCTGGACGTCAAAATCATCAATGCTGGAGTTTCTGGGGATATTGCAGCGCAAGGAGCGGCCCGACTCGATTGGGCGCTAACTGAAGATGTTAAAGCCGCAATTGTTGAACTTGGGAGCAATGACGCTCTACGTGGACTTGATCCCGTACAAGCGGAAGCCGCAATTCGTGAGATTTTGCAGAAATTGAGGGATCGCAAAATTCCAACGCTTTTGCTGGGCATGAAGGCGCCGCCTAATTTAGGGGCAGATTATGTCGCCAAGTTTGATGGCATATATCCAAAGCTTGCGGCAGAATTTGGAGTCACACTTTATCCATTTTATCTTGAAGGCGTTGTGGCTCAGCCAGAGCTCAATCAAGCCGATGGAATTCATCCCAATGTGAAGGGCCTTGCCATTATTATTGCAAAGATTTTACCCGATGTGGAAAGCCTTGTTACCAAGTTGCCATAATCGGCAGGTGAGTTAGACTGGTCGAATCATTTGGGCGGAGGGCAGTGATTATGTTGCGCTTATTTACCGGTGTAGAGCTTCCAGCGGATGTCGCTCTCGATCTTAAAATCATGCAAGGTGGGGTATTGGGGGCACGCTGGATTGATGCGGCCAGCTTTCATATTACCTTGCGGTTTATTGGTGATATTGATGATGGTCTGGGGCGTGAAGTAGCTTTTGCTTTGGATCGCCTTGAGATGAAACCGTTTGCTGTCACGATCAAAGGCATTGATGTTTTTGGTGGTAATAAACCCCATGCGATTATCGCTTTGGTTGAAGAAAGTGCAGAACTGCGCCGTTTGCAACTGGCGCAAGAGCGGCTCTGCCAATCACTGGGCTTGGAGCCGGAGCCGCGCAAATTCATTCCGCATGTTACACTTGCCAGACTGCGCGATGCCGATCCTAAAGATTTGCGAAACTTTATTGAATCGCATGCGCTTTATCGGTCGCGGTCTATTGTTGTTGAGCGCTTTGTCCTCTTCTCTTCGCGGCCTTTGCGTGGGGGTGGGCCTTATGCGGTTGAGGAATCCTATGCCATGGTCGCGGCATGAGTCAAAAATTTTCCGATGGTGAAATTGTTGCTGCTCTACAGGAACTTTCGGGCTGGAGCAAAATTGAGAGCCGCGATGCAATTTTTAAAAGTTTCAAGTTTAAATCGTTTCGGGCGGCTTTTGGTTTTATGACTCAAACGGCTTTGGTTGCTGAGAAAATGGACCATCATCCAGAGTGGTTTAATGTTTATGCGCGGGTAGATGTGACGCTGACGACGCACTCGGCAAATGGCGTGACGGCCCTCGATGTGGCGTTGGCAAAAGCCATGGATATGATTGCTCTTGGTTAATAACTGAAACTGGTTTCTAGGGCCTTGACGGTTGCAAGGCGCATCCCCATATTCCTCGCATGTTCTTAGGAGGGACTCATGGCAGAATTTCGTAATTTACCGCAATCAGGTGCTCGCACCGATGCTGCGATTGATCAAGGTCTTCGGGCCTATATGCTCAAGGTCTATAATTATATGGCTGCTGGTTTGGCGCTGACTGGCCTTGCTGCTGTTGGCACCTATAATCTGGCTGTTGGTTCTGATGGTTTAACAGCCTTTGGGCAGGCCCTGTTTAATAGTCCATTGAAGTGGGTTCTGGTGCTTGCGCCCTTCGCGTTGGTCATGTTCCTGTCGTTTCGTTTACACAAAATGAGTGTTGCCGCAGCGCAAGGGGTATTTTGGCTTTATGCCGCTTTGATGGGTGTGAGCTTTGCTTCGCTGGGCATGGTTTATACGCATAGTAGCATAGCCCAAGTGTTTCTGATCACCGCCGTAACCTTTGGTGCGCTCAGCCTTTATGGCTACACAACCAAGCGCGATTTAACTGGAATGGGTTCTTTCCTGTTTATGGGTTTGATTGGCATTATCATTGCGTCTGTCGTCAATATTTTCTTGGCAAGCTCGGCTTTGAGCTTTGCGCTTTCGATCATTGGTGTTTTGATTTTTACAGGCCTTACCGCTTATGATTCACAGAAGATCAAGGAAATGTATTTTGAAGGTGATGGCGCTGAGGTGATGGGTCAAAAAGCCATCAGTGGTGCTTTGACGCTTTATCTCGATTTTATCAATCTGTTCTTGTCTCTGTTGCGGATTTTCGGCAACCGCAACTGATAAGAGCGCATATTTGAAATGAGGCCTCGGTGAAAATCGGGGCCTTTTTTATGCATCCACCAGTTTTGGCTTTTTGACCAATACACGCAGAACCTGTTCGAGATCTGCCCCGCGCTTCAAGATCAGGCCGCCCGGTGCGATTACCGCATATTGACCCTGTTTTTGGGCAAGCGCCGGATTTTTGGTGATGCGGTAAAGGGGCTGCTCGCTGGCCCTGCGGTGGATGGCGAAAGTTGCGGCTTCGGGACTAAAATCAATGGCATAGTCGCGCCATTCGCCTTCGGCGACATAACGCCCATAGAGGCTCATAATCAGACTTAATTCACGGCGGTCAAAACGAATGGATTTTGGCGTTTTGCTGGCAAAGCGCAAAATATTGGAAGGGTTTTCCGGTTCACTGATGTCTGTCATCAAGGTGTAACAATGACTCTGCAGGCTCTGATTTGCAAGGGCGTAAAATTCCTTGGTTTTGCCGCAATTGCATCAAGTCTTGGACAAGATGCAGGATGATAGTTTGTTTGTTGCCTCGATCGCCCGGTTGGCCTTCGCTTCGGTTTAGCCCCCCAGCCCCCCGAAGCATTAAAGACCAGCCGGGCCCCCCAAGTCCCCAAGACTCGAGTTTAGTCAGTTGAGTAATTTAAGGCGGTTCGCGGTTGCGACCGCCCTTTTTTTATCCTTGACGTAGAGCGGATGTTTCTCAATATCGCTTGCCAACAGGGACAGGGCAAATGACCAAAGCAAAACCACAAGAATTTCAAGCCGAAGTCGGCAAACTTTTGCACATGATGGTGCATTCGGTTTATTCTGACCGCGATGTGTTTTTGCGTGAACTTATTTCCAACGCCTCAGATGCGCTGGATAAGTTGCGCTACCATGCCATCGCCAAACCGGAACTTTTGGAGCAAGAGGCAAAACTCAGCATCACCTTGCGGCCCGACAAGGCGGCCAAGACTTTGACAATCGAAGACAGTGGCATTGGCATGTCTTCGAAAGAACTCACCGACAATCTCGGTACCATTGCCAAATCTGGCACGCAAAGCTTTGTTGAAAAAGCCAAAGATGGACCAAGCCTGATTGGGCAGTTTGGTGTGGGGTTCTATGCCGCCTTCATGGTGGCTTCGGAAGTCGAAGTGTTTTCGCGTAAAGCGGGTGCCAAAGCTTGCAATGTGTGGCGCTCCAAAGGCGAAGGCACGTTTACGGTTGAAGAAGCTGAAACCAAGGAACGCGGCACCCGAATAGTTCTGCATTTGCGCGATGATGCGTCTGATTATCTTGAGGCGTGGAAACTTGAAGAGGTGGTGCGGGCCTATTCAGATCATATCGCGCATCCCATTATGCTGGCCGGAGAAGGCGAAGTCCGTCAAATCAATTCGGCGAGTGCGATTTGGATGCGGCCCAAGTCTGAGATTACTGCCGAACAACACAAAGAATTTTTCGGTCTGCTCAATCATGGCACGGATGAACCAGCGCTCACGATCCATTACCGCGCTGAAGGCAGGCAGGAATATAATGTGTTGCTTTATGTGCCAGGCGAAAGGCCCTTTGATCTCTATGACCCTGAACGCAAAGGCCGGCAGAAGCTCTATGTGAAACGTGTGTTTATCGCGGATGATGTAGGCTTGCTGCCACCTTACTTGCGCTTTGTGCGCGGGGTGATTGACAGTGCGGATATGCCACTTAATTTGTCGCGCGAGATGCTGCAGAATAATCCTGATGTTGCTGTGATCCGCAAGGCTGTCACCAACCGGGTGTTAGCTGAATTTAAAAAATGCGCGGAGAATGATGCCGTTGCCTTTAAAAAAATCTGGGATGTATTTGGGCCGGTGCTTAAGGAAGGGCTTTATGAAGATTATGAGCGCCGTGACGCCCTATTTGATATTGCGACATTCAGAACCACAAAATCTGAAGCGACAACTCTCAAGGATTATATTTCGCGGCTGCAGGAAAACCAGACGGCGATTTATTATTTAACGGCTGAAGATGCGGCCAAGGCCGCTTCTTCTCCGCAGCTTGAAGGTTACAAGGCGCGTGATGTTGAAGTGCTTCTGCTGACCGACCCTGTAGACAGTTTCTGGGTGCGCACGGCTTTGGGATTTGATGGTAAGCCCTTCAAATCAGTATCGCAGGGTTCTGCCGATTTGGATTTGATCAAGACCAAGGAGGCAGCACCAGAAGATAAATCTGCGGCACCTGAAATTGCGGCTCTGTTGCTAGCCTTCAAACAGGCATTGGGTGATCGGGTTTCTGATGTTCGGGTTTCAAAACGGTTGACAGACAGTGCTGTGTGTCTGGTCAATGATGGCCAGATGGACCGGACTTTGGAAAAGCTTTTGTCGCGGCAAAAAGATTCTGGTGTTGCGTTAAGTGCGCCAGTTTTGGAAATCAATGCCGGCCATGGCTTGATGAAGGCCTTGGCGAAACTGATTGCCGATAAGGGTGCCACATCGGTTGATGATGCGGCTCATTTGCTTTTGGATCAGGCTTTCATGTTGGAAGGTGAAATCGTGGCGGAACCGGCAGAGTTTGCCAAGCGCTTAGGCGCTGTGATGCTCACGGCGTTTGCTTGATGGTTTTGGCGAAGGCATCTAAATCAGTGTTGCCGCCACAAACCAATATGCCAACACGTTCGCCCTTGGCAGGCTTATAAGCGCCCGACAATAAAGCAGCGAATGCTGTGGCTCCTCCAGGTTCTGTTACAATGCGAGCTTCGTTCCATAGGTGGCGCTGGGCGGCCCGAACATCGTCATCGCTGACCAGAATAGTGCCAGTGATCACTGTATTGATCATTGCAAAAGCCATGTTGCCGATGCGGTTTGCGCCGAGTGAATCAGCGGCCACGCCAGAGGGCTTAATATTGACAGGTTCGCCTTTGCTCCACGCCAAGTTCAGTGCTGCGGTGTTTTCGGTCTCGACGGCGATCACTTTGACGCGCCTATCAAAATAGGCGGCAATACCACCAATCAGACCGCCGCCGCCCACAGCCACCAACACTGTATCAAGATCAGGCACCTGTTCGTGCCATTCCAAAGCGGTGGTGGCTTGGCCCTGCAAGGTTGCGGGTGCATCATAGGGATGGATGCTGAGCGCACCAGTTTCAGCGACATAGGCATTCCACAGGCCAATCACATGGGCCACATCATCGCCCTCTTGGATGATTTCTGCACCGAATGATTTAATCAAAGCAACCTTTGCCGCTGGCGCATAGCCAGGCACAAAAATACGGGCCTTATGGCCAAAGCTGCGGGCTGCAAGGGCCACGGCGGCACCATGATTGCCTCCGGACACTGCGGCAACACCAGCAGCTGGGATTTGCTGCCCTACCAGGCTGTTAAATGCACCACGCACTTTAAAGCTTCCGGTAAACTGAAAGAGCTCAAGCTTTAGATTTATCGGCTTGTCATGCGATGGCAAATTTACATCGATAACAGGGGTGCGCCGGATATGAGGGGCGATGCGCTTGGCTGCTGCTGCAATACTGGCTTGGCTCAACTCAGTCATGGTGTTTGTCCTTATGGTGGAGCGCCTCAGCGACGGCCAGAATTTTGGTGGTTCCACTCAGGGCAATTGCAGTTTGCAAGATCGCCAGTGATTGAGCCAGAGCAGAAGCCTGTGCATTACCAAATTGCCGCGCGAGATAGAGGCCAGATAACATATCACCGGTGCCATTTGGAACCGAGTCGCGCTTTATATTCTTGATAGTTGTCGCGTGCGATGGCGTTATGCGCAATGTTGCCAGTTGGTCACCTGCTGGCACCGAGGTTGCGATAATTTCGGGCACTTGCAAAATGCGCGCTGCGGCAATGGCTTCGGCCTCATTTTCTACGCTGAGGCCGGTGAGCCAAGAGAGCTCAAAAGCATTGGGTGTGCAAATGCTGGCCAGAGGAAGCAATTCATCGCGGATCGCTTCAGCAACTGGGGCTGGCACGTAGAGCTTGCCATGATCACCGATTACTGGGTCAATCAGAACATGAACTGGATTTAATTTCTTGATCTGCTTGGCAATGATGTGTACCTGCTCGGCATTGGCAAAATATCCAGTGATGACAGCGTCTAAATTGTTGAAGGCATTGCGCGTTACAAGGGCTTCAATCATGCCACCTAAGAATTCAGCACTGAAGCTCTGCCCTTTTGGTGGACCAAGACCCGGGTGGTTTGACAAGAGCACCGTTGGCAAGGCCAGCACGTCGTGGCCCTCGGCCTGCAAAGTCGGTACGATCGCATTGAGGCCAACGGGGCCAAATGTCACTTGCGATGAGATAGCGAGAATTTTGGCCATGCTCACATATACC
>JANYGE010000400.1 GCA_025362535.1 Hyphomicrobiales bacterium | reverse complement strand
GAGGCTGGTAATGTTAGCTGTGCTTCAGTGCCGATTCCGGTTTTTCCGCTCAATGTGATTTCGCCACCATGCAATCTTGCGATACGCTGGGCAATTGAAAGCCCGAGCCCCATGCCAGCAAACCTACGCGTGCTGCCTTCTTCCAATTGCACGAAACTATCAAAGGCCCGCTCTGCATCTTCACTGCTGATACCAATGCCAGCATCGCGGATCGAAAGAACAAATTCATGTGTCGGCCCACAGTCCATATCAATATTCACGATAGAACCTGCGGGGGAAAACTTAATGGCGTTGATCAGAAGGTTTTGCACAACCTGCTTGAGGCGCACTAAATCTCCATGCACGCAAACATCCTCAATGAGATGCGCCACAATGGAAATACCAGACTTCTCAGCCTTTTCACGGCACAGCTGTAAGGCTGCCTCGATAATTTCTGCCGCATCATTATCTTGTTCGACCAGTTGGAACGAACCCCGTTCAAGCCGTGTCATATCCAGAACATCATTGATCATGCTTTGCAAATGAGTGGCATTTTCAATGATGGTGTTGAGATAAGCCTTCTGCCTCTCGCTGGACAGCAGTTCAGCCTGTGGCGTATTCAGAATCTCACAGAACCCAACAATAGCATTGATCGGGGTTCGTAATTCATGGCTCATGGCGGCGAGAAAATTTGATTTTGCGAGGCTCGCTGTTTCGGCCGTTTCGATGGCCTTTTGAGTTTGTAATTCCGCAACCCGGCTCGATGTTACATCGCGGCCAACACCACTATAACCTTGGAACTCGCCAGCCTGCCCAAACAAAGGCCGAGCTGAAATTTGCCAAAAACTTTCTATCCCATTGCAGACACTCACTATGGCGCAGGAAGCAATTTCCACGCGATGCTCCATTTGTGCCTGAAAAGCTATTGCATCCTGCTGAACGAAGAGATCAACGATATTACAGGCAAGCAATTGCTGTTCTGTGCGACCGACTATTTTTGTAAGCCACGGCGAGAATGATGTAAGAGCACCTTCTGCATTGGTTTCCCAAAGCCAATCGCGCGTTCCCCGTCCAAAATCAGTCAGCAGCATTTCGATAATTTGGTTTTGCTTGCGAGCTTCAAACTCAAGGCGACGAAGGCGGAAACCAAAGGCCGTCACCCAGCGCCTGGCCAATTTTGGGAATGAGGCCAATGAAGTCTTGGTCTCTGGCAAACTGCTCTGTTGGGGTTGCGACTTGTCCCTTGCCACGTATCTCGCCCTGCGCAAATCGAATCATTTCGACCTGCGCTCTATTGTCTAGGACTCAATTTGAATCGTCTACTATAAACAAAACCTTCCGAGCCACTTTAAAGTTCCAAATCATGACAGATCCTCAGCTTCCCCCAGGCCACCCCCCAATCAAGCCGCGTAAAATTGGCGTGCTGGTGATGAATCTCGGAACGCCAGAGGCCACCTCCTATTGGCCGATGCGGCGTTATCTCAAAGAATTCCTCTCAGACCGCCGCGTGATCGAAGTGAACCGCGTGCTCTGGTGGTTTATATTAAATGTGATCATCTTGAGTTTCCGCCCCAGCAAAAGTGGCCACGCTTATCAAAGTATCTGGAATACTGAGCGCAATGAATCCCCGCTCAAAACTTTTACCCGTGCTCAAACTGAAAAATTAGCCGCAACCTTGAAGAACCCAAAACTCGTTGTTGATTGGGCCATGCGTTATGGCAAGCCCCCGGTGGCCGAACGCCTTGCAGCACAGCAAGCTGAAGGCTGTGACCGCATTGTGCTGTTTCCGCTCTACCCACAATACAGTGCCGCCACCACAGCAACGGCTTTGGATAAAGCCTATGACGCGCTGAAAACCATGCGCTGGCAACCTGCCATCAGAACGGTGCCGCCCTATTTCGATCATCCGGCCTATATTGAGGCCCTTGCCGCAAGTTTAAAAACCCACATTGCAGGCCTCAGTTGGAAGCCTGATCGCATTCTCATCGCTTTCCACGGCCTGCCCCGCGAATATCTCGATAAGGGCGATCCCTATCATTGCCACTGCCAAAAAACGGCACGATTGCTGCGCGAGAAAATGGGGCTGACCAAGGATGCAGCCCAACTGGTGTTTCAATCCCGCTTTGGCCGGGCGGAGTGGCTCAAGCCCTACGCCCAAGACACGGTGGAAGGTCTTCCAGCCCAAGGCGTTAAAAATCTTTTGATGATCTCACCTGGCTTTGCTTCCGACTGTGTTGAAACATTGGAAGAATTGGCCATTGGCCTGAAAGAGACTTTCAAAGAAAAGGGCGGCGAGAATTTCTCGGTAGTGCCTTGCTTGAATGATAGTCCAACATCCATCAAATTATTGACACAATTAGCCAGCGAAGAATTAAAAGGCTGGATATGAATTTATTCATTGTTGCCTCTTGAATTTTGCTATATATTGCCTAACTGTAAGGTTGTGATCATCAGAATCACAGGAAAATGAGGAGACTATGATGTTTGACGGCGTTGGCATTTTTGCTCTGGTGTTTCTGGCGGTTGTTGTCTTTTTCCTGCTGCGTTCGATCCGCATGGTGCCGCAGGGCTATAATTACACTGTTGAACGTTTCGGTCGTTACACGTCCACGCTGTTTCCCGGGC
>JANYGE010000153.1 GCA_025362535.1 Hyphomicrobiales bacterium | reverse complement strand
GCCCAACACATAGGTCTGGCGTTTCAGATCGCCGATGATGTGCTGGATGTTGAAGCAACACCGGAAGCTTTGGGCAAGGCCACGCAAAAGGACAAAGGCAAAGGCAAGGCCACTTTTGTGGATTTGCTGGGGCTAAACGGGGCCAAAAACGAGGCGCTGCGTTTGGCGGATGCCGCCATTGCTGCGCTCTCCCCCTACGATCAGAAAGCAGATATGCTTCGCGAGGCAGCGCTTTTTATGGTCACGCGCCGGAAATAATTTTCTGTGCTTCGGCGTAACTGCTCACTTCATAAACCCAGCCCCGCCGCACGGCATAAAGCCATTTGGGGATTTGCGATTCCGCGATGTCCTGCGGAGAGATCGCCAGCAGGCCATCGCGATCATTGGGTGATAGATCTGGTTTGAAAACGACCAATGATGGATCAACACCTTTGCGGCGCAGCGCTTCAACAAAACCATATTGAATGAAGCCGCTGCAAATAAATTGGGATGGTGTCCATTGTTTAAACAGCGAATAGCGCCGCCCAGCCTTTGCAAATTTGCGGCGCAGACTGAAGAACAATGAGAGGCCTAAATTTATGGCACGACCAAAATCATACGAAGTTTTGACATAGTCCAGCATCAATGCGCCGACTTGTTTGAAATAGATTTCATCAATGCCTGCGCCTTGCATGCGCAAGATGGCGACATCTTCACTTGGCTTTGCACCACCAATATAGGTTTTTAATTTCGCCAGACCAATGCCGGTTGGCATGCTTTCCAAAACGAATGTGTTATTCAGTCCGTTCTCAGGTCTCGGGGTTAGAAACACCAAAGCCGCATGGCTGAAAAAGCTGCCAATAATCCAACGTATGATTTGACTCGAGAGATAATTGCCGCGGGTGAGAATAATATCACCGGGGTTGAGATAGTGATCAGCCTTGGCCAGAAAATCATTCACCCGCATCGGGAACTGTGGCGGCTCATCCCCAACGTTGTTTGACATAATCTTCCACAATATCTTGGAATTGAGCCGAGATGTTTTCGCCGCGCAAGGTTTTCACTTTTTTACCATCGATGTAAATTGGCGCTGAAGGAAGCTCGCCAGTTCCCGGCAACGAAATGCCAATATCGGCGTGCTTGGATTCCCCTGGGCCATTCACAATGCAGCCCATCACAGCGAGCGAAAGATTTTCAAAGCCGGGATAGGCTTCGCGCCATTCTGGCATACGAGCCCGCACATAGGTTTGAATATCCTGTGCGAGTTCCTGGAAGACGGTTGAGGTGGTGCGGCCACAGCCCGGGCATGCAATCACCATAGGAGCAAAAGCGCGAAGACCCATGGTTTGCAAAATCTCTTGCGCCACGATCACTTCTTTGGTGCGGTCTCCCCCTGGTTCAGGGGTGAGTGAAATGCGGATCGTATCGCCAATGCCCTCTTGCAGCAAAACCGACAGTGCAGCAGTGGACGCAACAATGCCTTTAGATCCCATGCCAGCCTCGGTGAGGCCAAGATGCAAAGCGTGATCAGAACGGGACGCGAGCAAGCGATAGACGGCGATCAAATCTTGCACTTCAGAACATTTGGCCGAGATGATAATTTTGTCGCGGGTAAGGCCCAGTTCCTCAGCATAGAGTGCCGATTGAATGCCTGATTGCACAATGGCCTCATGCATCACGGCTCTTGCGGGCAATGGAGCTGCAAGCTTGGCATTCGTATCCATCATACTCGTTAACATGGCTTGATCGAGTGAGCCCCAATTCACACCAATGCGGATAGGTTTGTTATGCTTGATCGCCACTTCAATCATCGTCGCGAAGTTGCGGTCTTTCTTTTCCTTGAAACCCACATTACCGGGATTGATGCGATATTTGGCTAGGGCTTCAGCGCAATCAGGATAGGCCGTGAGCAGCGTGTGACCATTATAATGGAAGTCTCCCACCAACGGCACATTCACTCCCATCTTGTCGAGCTTTTCGCGGATCGCGAGGACGGCAGCGGCGGATTCTTCACGGTCGACTGTGATGCGCACCAATTCTGAACCAGCCACGGCAAGCTCGGCACATTGACGCGCTGTGGCTTCGGCATCGGCCGTATCGGTATTGGTCATGGATTGAACGATGACAGGAGCGCCACCGCCCACTTTCACATGGCCGACCTTTACGCCGATAGAAGTTCGTTTTGAATGGATCGCTGAATAACTCATGATGCTCTAATTGCGTTGTGGCGCGGCCAAGGTCAAGACGAAGATGAGGCTGGCACAGAGAACCACTGATGGTCCGGCGATTGTGCCCCATAAAGCCGACATGATCAAACCTGCAACAACGGCAAGACCGGCAAAAAGGCTCGACCAGATGGCCATAGCCTCCGGTGATGATGATATGCGGCGCGCGGCGGCGGCGGGAATGACGGTGAGTGCGGTGATCAGCAGCAGGCCAACGATTTTCATAGCAAAGGCGGTCATGGCAGCCATGGTCAACATGAAAATCAATTCCACCCATGGAACATTGACACCTTCGGCACGGGCTAAATCTTCATGCACGGAAATGGCGATCAGGTCACGCCAGAGATAAATGATGACAGCCAACACAGCGACAGCACCTGCCCAGACGATCAGCACGTCATGGCTAGACACGGTGAGAATATCGCCAAATAGAATATCGAGATGGCCGCTCACCGCACCCGTGACGAGGCCCACCGTGATCAGGCCAAGCGCCAAGGCGGTGTGCGATAAAATTCCGAGCAAGGTATCAACCGCAATTTGGCGCTGGCGCTTCAGAGCAAGCAACAAAAGTGCAAGCAGAACGGCAGAGGCCACAGCGCCCAAGGTGATGTTGATATTGAACAACAAGCCAAAGCCCACGCCAAGAAGCCCAGCATGGGCAAGGGTTTCACCAAAATAAGCCATGCGCCGCCAGACGATGAAGCAGCCAATTGGGCCTGCGATGAGTGCAATGCCAAGGCCAGAGAGCAACGCACGGATGAAGAAGGGTTCGGTGAGGATGCTCATTTAATGCCCGTGACTTTCGTGATCATGGTCATGATGATGCGTGTAAGCAGCGATCGTGCGCACCGCAGCGGGGCCAAAGAGCTTTAAGAATTCCGGATCTTTTTGCACGGCGGCGGGCTTGCCTTCACAGCAAATATGGCCATTCAAGCAAATCACCCGATCACTCTCGGCCATCACCATATGTAAATCATGGCTCACCATCAGGATACCGCAGCCTCGGCTTTTGCGAATTGAGGAGATCAATTCATAAAGTTTGAGCTCGCCATTGAAATCCACGGCCTGCACAGGCTCATCCAGCACCAACAACTCAGGCTGACGCAGCAAAGCTCGCGCTAAAAGCGCCCGTTGCAATTCACCGCCGGAAAGTTCTGCGACTCTTGCATTGATCAAATGCTCAATTCCGGTTTCCAATAAGGCTTGCTGTAGTTCAGCATCGGTTGCTTTGCGCGTGAGGGTGAGCAATCTCCGCACCGACAGAGGCACATTGCTGGTCACCGGAAAGCGCTGCGGCACATAGCCAACACGCAAATTCTCGCGGCGCTGCACCGTGCCTTGGGTTTGTTGAACCAAACCCAACATTACTTTAACCAATGTGGATTTGCCAGCACCATTGGGCCCGATAATGGTGACGATTTCTCTTTCGCGCACCGCGAGATTGACTGCATCCAGAATTTTACGGTTGGCAATGGTGAGCCCAAGCCTGTGCGTGGTGATTAGTGGTTCGACAAGTTTAAACATTGGCACAAGCTTGGCAGGTGCCAGATAGTTCAATCACCGTGCGATTTATTTTGAAGCCATTGGCTGAAGCGGCATTCTGCAGATTTTCATTGGCCAATGGTTGCATAATTTCATCGACCACGCCACAGCTCTCGCAAATCAACAAGGTTGGCGTTGCGTTGTCATGGACGCAAGCGCAGGCCACAAAGGCGTTGCGGCTTTCGATTTTATGGACCAGATTATGTTCCAACAGGAAATCGAGCACACGGTAAACCGTGATTGGCGCGGGGCGCGGACCACGCGCAGCCATGCGTTCGATAATTTCATAGGCACCTACTGCGACATGGCTTTCAGCAATGCTCGCTAAAACGTCCTTGCGCTGGTCGGTAAGCCGCGATCCGCGTTGTTCGCAGGCTTCCTCCGCGCGTGAAATAAGTTTCGCGGTGCATTTGGCATGGTTATGATGCGGTTTAAACATGAGCGTTATATTATAACATAAATGGCAATTTGCAATGGGAGATGTGAAATGATTGGAACCGCAAAAGCGACTGTATTCATCGACAATGAAAAAGTGATCGTCACCGAATATCGCTTTGCGCCGGGCCAGAACACTGGCTGGCATCGGCATGGCCATGATTATGTGGTGGTGCCGCTGATGGATGGAAAAGTGAAACTTGAAACCGAGAAGGGCACTAGCTTTGCCGAAATGAAAAAAGGTGTGCCCTATTTTCGCAGCGAAGGGGTTGAGCACGATGTGATCAACGCCAATGATAGCGAATATGCTTTTATTGAAATTGAACTGAAATAATTCTACCTCATCGATAAAAGCAGGACTGCCGTATCTACAATATCCTGTACAGTTGCGCCCCGTGATAAGTCGGAGACTGGCTTGGCGAAGCCCTGCAAGATCGGGCCAATGGCCTGCGCGCCGCCTAAATATTGTGCCAACTTATAGGCGATGTTTCCGGCATCAAGATCGGGAAATACCAACACATTGGCTTGGCCCGCCACGGCACTCGGCTCTTTGAGTTTCCGCGCTGCGACCGATGGAGACAAAGCCGCATCCCCCTGCAATTCGCCATCGATGTTAAGATGTGGAGCGCGTTCACGCGCAAGACGGAGAGCTTCCACCACTTTATCGGCATCTGGGTGGCTGCCACTGCCTTTGGTAGAAAATGACAAGAGCGCCACGCGGGCAATGCCCAAAATCTTCGCGGCACTTGCGGCTGAGGCGATTGCTATGTCGGCCAGTTGCTCTGAGCTGGGCTGCACATTCACGGCGCAATCTGCAAATATCAGCCGCTTGTCTGGCCATTGCATCAAAAAAAAACTGGATGGTGTATTGATGTTTTCTGCTAGGCCGATTGTCATTAAAGCCGCCTCGATGACGCGGGCGGTCGGGTTGGCCGCACCTGCGAGCATGGCGCTGGCTTGCCCCGTAGCAACCAAAGCACCCGCTGCATAAAGTGGTTTGCTGAGCAAACGGATCGCCATGGCATCGGTTAGTTTTTCGCGGCGGACGCGGACCAGCGCAATCGCTGCTAATGATGGCGCGGGGGATTGCGTAAAAATAATGGGAACTGCCAGATTCTGCAGTTCCAGCATTTTTGCCGCTGCTTGAATGCGCGGGTCATCTCCCTCTGGCATCACCAGTTTTAGCCCTTGGCCCTTGATTTTGGCTTTGGCCTCGTCGATCACATTGGTCATACTTCACCTGGGGTTTGAGCATGTCAGCAGAAGAAAAAATAGAAATCCATCGGGGTTTAAAAGGGGTTTATTTTGAACGCTCGTCGACCACCTTTATTGATGGTAAGGCAGGTGAATTACGCTATCGCGGTTATTCGATACATGATCTCGCTGAACAGTCCAGTTTTGAAGAAACGGCTTACTTACTGCTTCATGGCGAATTGCCCTCAGCTTCGCAACTGGCAAATTTTGATGCTGCCCTGAAAGCCGCACGGCAATTGCCTGCAGAAATTATCACTATTATCACCACTCTTAAAGCTGCCCACCCAATGGATGTGATGCGCACGTGCGTTTCAGCACTGGCCGCGTTTGATCCGCAAGCAACAGATAACTCAATTGATGCAACCCGTGCCAAGGGTGTGCGCCTTGCATCGCAAATTCCGATGATTGTTGGGGCGCATGATGCCATTCGCAAAGGCAAACCTCTGCCTCAAGCGGATCTATCGCTCTCACATGCAGCGCATTTTCTGGCGATGATCACCGGACGCAAACCTTCTGCCGATGCAGCGCAATTGATGGACCGTGATCTCATTCTCCATGCCGAACATGGCAGCAATGCTTCATCATTCGCGGCGCGCGTAGTGATCGGCACCGAAGCCAATTTACATGGTGCAATGACCGCGGCAATTGCGGCGCTTGCTGGCCCAGCTCATGGCGGAGCCGCAGAAGATGTGATGCGGATGGCCCAAGAAATTGGTGAACCCGAACATGCCGCCGCCTATGTAAGGGTCAAACGGGCCGCTGGCGAAGCCGTGACTGGTTTTGGCCACCGGGTTTACCGCACTGAAGATCCGCGCGCGCGGCATATGCGCGATGGTGTGGAAAGGCTTTCGCTGGAGATGGGCGAGCCAAAATGGTTTGCAATTCTGCAAGCCGTGGTGGATGCGATGAAGCCTTATTCGCGCTTTGGAGTGAATGTGAATGTGGATTTTTACTCAGGCGTGATTTATTATTTGAACGGCATCGCGCCAGATTTATTTGTGCCGATCTTTGCGGTGGGCCGGGTTCCTGGTTGGACCGTGCAATGCATGGAGCAATTACAAAACAACATCTTAATCCGCCCCTTAACGCTTTATGACGGACCGGAGCTTCGGCCTTACATCCCCCTCGCCCAAAGATAACCTTTTTACTGCCCCTGCATCGCCACATTCATTAGCGAATGTTTAATGGCGTTGCTGGCTGCGTGCAGTCAGGAGAGCGGGATGGCGCATTTTTGAATAGAAGGAACTGGCATGAGAAGCCTCTTGCCCGCTCTTGGGTGGTATTGTGTTCTTGGATTGTCTCTGCCTGTTTTGGCGGAAACAAGTTCAGGCAATGCTGTTGTAAGCATTATGGCAAGCGAACCGGAATGGTTGGCACAGGCCATGACTCTTGCGAGCCATCTTGATCATGAAAATAATTTGCGCATTTTGCCCGTTGTCGGGGCTGGCGGAGTGCAGGCGCTTTCTGACCTATTGCAGATGCCAAATATTGATGCCGCTATAGTTTCATCAGATACGCTTGCTTATGCCCGCACTCAAAATCTCATCGCTGATGGCAAGGCGATTGCTTACATCGCAAAGCTCGCTCCGCTTGATGTGGTGATAATTGCACGTTCAGACATTAAGAACATCACAGCACTGGCCGGAAAGCGCATTGCCACGGGGCCAGCGCAGAGTGCAGGTTTTGCCACGGGGGAGATTTTGTTTGGTGCACTGGAAATTCCATTCCTGCGTGTCCCTCAGCAAGGCGAATTGGCCGTTGCTGCGCTGCTCTCTGGCCAAGCCGATGCCGCATTGGTTCTCGGAACATCATTTCAAAAATCGGCGTTGAGCGATGGTCGCTTTCATATTCTCAGTTTGCCCATGCCACCCAATTTGAGTGAGGTCTATCAGCCCGCCATCTTGAGTTCTGAGGTTTTGCCAGGGCTTATTGCGCAAGGCAAAACGGTTGAATCAATTTCGGCTTCTCTCACCTTGGCGGTGCAAAATTGGCCGCGCGCATCAAGCCATTCTGCGGCACTCAAAATATTTGAAACAGAGCTCTATAAATCACACGGAGCTGGAATTTCAGAAAATCTTGCAGCTACGGTCTTGGGCTGGAATCGTCACGCCACAGCACAAGAGCTGCTCGATCAATCGCAAACCAGATCAGACACATCCACTCTCATCACCCCAACAGGAGGCGAACCATGACCCATGTACCAGCCAATAGCGGCCTCGCTCAGATTTTTGAAAATGAGGCGCAAGTCGAAGATCACCGTGATACTGAGAAAATGTCAGCCATGAATTCAAACCGGACTGAAGCCTCTAAAATCCCGAGCTGGTTTCATCATAAGGATGCCGCCGCTGCGGGCGAGGCGATGAGTGCGCGCTATTTAGCCCAGAAAGCGGAACGCTCGCCAGCTATCGACGTGGCACGCCCCGAAGCTTATGAGGAGTTTAAGCGTAAGATGGATGATCGCTTTGCACAAGCCCAGCAGCTTTATGATGGTGCCTCTGAGCAAGCGCAGCGCCCAACTTTACCATTGAGCGATATTCATGGCCGCAGGCGTTTATATCAACAAGAGCAGCGCAGTTTTGTTGCTGATGAGCGTCAGCGGGTGCCCGCAGCAAGAACACCGTGGCTGAGGATGGCAGGCCTTGGGCTTACGGCATTGTTGGTGGGAGGCGGAGCTGGCCTTGCCGTGGTGAATATGGATATGATTTCTGCTCGCGTTTCTTCTGGACTTAACAGCGTGCAGGCCAGCATAGCTGGGCTC
>JANYGE010000387.1 GCA_025362535.1 Hyphomicrobiales bacterium | reverse complement strand
CGGAGCAGTTGGATCACTCTTAATAGGCGGTCAGCGCGTCTCATAAGCCCTTTCTACTGTCACACTGCTGACAGCATGTTGTCAGCAGTGTGACAGTAAGTTAAGTTCACCGTCAAGGAGGTTTAATGTGCGTAACGAGCTTGAGTTTCATGCGACCATCGCTCCCTATTCGGCATTGGTTCAAAAACGCCTTACGGAATTGCGGGCTCTGGTTCTCGATACGGCTGCGGCTTTGCCTCAGGTGGGGCGCGTTGAAGAAACCCTGAAATGGGCGCAGCACAGTTTCATCACGCCCGAAACAGGCAGTGGCAGCACCATTCGCATTGATGGCAAGCGCAATGAACCCGAAAAACTCGCGCTCTATTTTCACTGTCAATCGGGTTTGATCGAGACATTTAAAAGCCACTATGGGGCAACACTCAACTTTGAAGGCAATCGCGCCATTGTGTTAAACGCTAAACTGGCACTCCCGAAACAGGCTCTGGCGCATTGTATTTCACTTGCACTCACGCATCATCTGCGTAAGAAGCACCCTTCGAGTCGAAATTGAGAATAAACTGAACACATGACGCTTCCTATTATTATTGATACTGATCCCGGCCAAGACGATGCTGTTGCCATTTTGCTCGCCTTGGCATCACCAGAGCTTGAAGTTCTGGGGATCACCGCTGTCGCAGGCAATGTGCCTTTGGCTTTGACTGAGGTGAATGCCCGCAAAATTTGCGAGCTGGCCGGAAAGCCTGATGTTAAAGTCTATGCTGGCGCCATACGTCCCCTGCTCCATAATCTGGTTACAGCCGAGCATGTGCATGGCAAAACCGGACTTGATGGACCGGTTCTGCCGGAGCCTAAAATGCCGCTGCAAAAGCAGCATGCGGTGGATTTTATTATTGAGACCTTGATGGAACGCCCCGCTGGCACAGTGACCATCTGCACCTTGGGGCCGCTCACCAATATTGCCTTAGCGCTGATTAAGGACCCTCGCATTTCTTCGCGCATCAAGCGCATCGTAGCGATGGGCGGCGGATTTTTTGAAGGCGGAAACATTACGCCAACTGCTGAATTCAATATTTATGTGGATCCCCAAGCGGCACGGCTGGTTTTAAATGCGGGCATCCCCTTCACGCTGGTTCCACTTGATTGTACCCATCAAGTCTTGACGACAAAAGACCGCGTTGCAAAATTCCGCACCATGAAAAACAATTCTGGTCCAGCCATCGCCTCAATGATGGATTTCTTTGAGCGCTTTGACGCGGAAAAATATGGCACTGATGGTGGGCCGCTGCATGATCCTTGCGTGATTGCCTGGCTGTTGCATCCTGAGTTTTTCACCTCACGCGATGTGAATGTGAGCGTGGAATGCGAAAGCCAGCTGACCATGGGCATGACGGTTGTTGATTGGTGGAAAGTCACCAACCGCAAACCCAATGCCACCGTGTGCCGGGGTGTGAATGCAGATCAGCTGTTTGATTTGCTGACGGAACGTCTGGCGAGAATGGCTTAAGCGGCCAACACCGCCACGGGTGCCAGAATAGCCAGCATCAACCCAACGGCCAAACACAGCATCAAAATACGTCCGCGTTGTCTGTCTTTGTCACTCATGATCAAGCTTGTGGCCCGATTCTGGGGGTGAAGAAAATGATTCTTTTCAAGCACTTGTGTCATCGCCGTCATGGTTAAAAACCTCTTAACAAGGTCCATGCCTTGTCGCCGATTATAAGCGATAATTGCACTTACAGGCGGATGTTCGACGAAAACTGGACCAAAATATGAACTTGTGAAGAGCTTTAGCCCGATACGGCTGAGCCTAGACTGAATAGGCCGTTCATTTTTGATTCATGTTGGGGGGCTTCGATACTCCTTAGCGCTGGGCTGTCGCATGGGGCCAGCAAAGGGACCTCATCAGTCGCTTCGCGACAGCTTCTCCAGAGGAGAAGCGTGAAATAATTTACATTTCTTCGCCCTTCTCCTCTGGAGAAGGTGGATCGCGCCTTTTGGCGCGAGACGGATGAGGTCTCTTTGCTGGCCACATGTGATAAAGGAGAGAGAACCTTCCTCACCCCCGCTTCTTTGCTGTCACTTCAATTTCAATTTTCATGCGCGGATCAGCCAGGCCCGCCACAAACATGGTGGCAGCGGGGCGGATGTCGCCCAGGTATTTTTTAAACACCGGCCAGCACGGTTCAAAATCTTTGGCATCTGGGAAAAGATAATGCACGCGCATAATATCAGCCAAGCTGAATCCGGCCTGCTCCATGGCCGCTTTAATGTTGCGGAAGGTTTGATCGGCCTGTTCGGCCACATCCTCTGAAATTTTCATGGTGGCATAATCAAAGCCGGTGGTGCCGGACACGAAGATCCACTCGCCATCAACGACAGCGCGCGAATAGCCAATTTCGGATTCGAATTTAGAGCCGGACGAAATTAATTTTCTCATTTTGTTTTTCCAAATAAAGTCTCACCACCCAGAAGCGCCACTTGATGAAGCGGGGTCGCCATTTTTATGCCAGCTTTTTGCAACGCATCCCAGACCAGAAAATGCACATCTGAGGTGAAATTATTGGGGCCATCGTCAATGCCATTGACCCAGAACTTCACCGCAAAATGCACGCCGAAATCGCCGAATTTTTTGATCTCGCAAGATACGGGTTCAGGTTCTTGCAATACAGTTTTATGCGAGCTCACAGCCTTTTCAATGAGCTTCGGAACCTTATGCATGTCGGTTTCATAGGTCACAACAAAGGGCACTTCATAGCGCTGGCGCGGATCGGCATGAGTCCAATTGACAAAGCGCGTGGTGATGAAGCGCTCATTGGGCACCATAATATCTTTGCCATCAAATGTTGAAAGCGTTGAAGAGCGCATATTGATGTCGCGTAAAATTCCGGTGCGGCCATCTTCAAGCTCAATATAGTCACCCACTTTCAGCGAGCGCTCGAGCAAGATGATAATGCCCGAAATGAAATTTGAAGCAATCTGCTGCAAACCAAAACCAAGGCCAACACCGAGCGCACCACCGAACACCGCCAGTGTTGTGAGATCAAGGCCCAAGACATTCATCAGCAACACTAGAACAATGGCAAAGATCGAAAATTCCAGCGCTTTGGCGGCAAGCTCACGGGTTTGAATATCAACACTTTGCTGATCGCGGATCACTTTCTGTCCGGCATTGGATGACATGCGGCCAATCGCAAAGAACATCGCCCCAAAGCCGCAAGCCTTGATAATCGCCAAAGCCGAGATGCGGATATTGCCCGCTTGCAGCGCCGTGCTATCGAGCCACGCAATAAGCTGCGGCATATAGCCGAACATATAAATAGCAGCCAGCGGAAGCCCGATCCAGCGCGCCGCGGCATTGGCAATGGGGTTTTGGATGAAGCGCTTGATCACCGAATGTAAAAGCGAAATGGTGGCCACCGTTCCAGCCAAGCGCACCAACCATGATGAACCAACGCCTGCATCGCAGACTGCTGCCGCCGCCATTAGAGCCGCAACAACCAAAGCTGGCCACAGCAAATCGCGACACGAGTAAAGCAGTTTGCGATAGCGTAGAAATTTGCATTCAGTGGGATCTATGCTGAATAGAAAGATTTTTGCCAGAACCTGTTTTGCCACAATGCGGCCAATGAGAATGGCCGCCACAATGGCAATCACCTGCGCATAAAATTGCGGGCTGGAAAGCCAGCCAATGAGAATATCAAGATAGTGCTGGGCTTGGATTTTTATGGTGTCGAGGTTTGGCATGTGGTGTTAGTGCTCCGTATACTGATCAATTCCCTCACGCTGAGGCGCTTTGCGCAGCAAAGCCTCGAAGCGTCGCCGCACTCCGAAGGGCGCTTCGAGGCTCGCAAGGGCTCGCACCTCAGCGTGAGGGAACCTCGGGGGCATCCC
>JANYGE010000462.1 GCA_025362535.1 Hyphomicrobiales bacterium | reverse complement strand
CTGGCTTTGCTTCCGACTGTGTTGAAACATTGGAAGAATTGGCCATTGGCCTGAAAGAGACTTTCAAAGAAAAGGGCGGCGAGAATTTCTCGGTAGTGCCTTGCTTGAATGATAGTCCAGCATCCATCAAATTATTGACACAACTAGCCAGCGAAGAATTAAAAGGCTGGATATGAATTTATTCTTTATTGGCCCTTGAATTTTGCAATTTATCGCCTAACTGTAAGGTTGTGATCATGAGAATCACAGGAAAATGGGGAGACTATGATGTTTGATGGCGTTGGCATTTTTGCTCTGGTGTTTCTGGCGGTTGTTGTCTTTTTCCTGCTGCGTTCGATCCGCATGGTGCCGCAGGGCTATAATTACACTGTTGAACGTTTCGGCCGTTACACTTCTACGCTGTTTCCAGGGCTTGGGCTGATCATGCCTTTCATTGATCGGATCGGCCATAAGCTGAACATGATGGAGCGTGTGCTGCCGGTGCCTTCGCAAGAAGTGATCACCCGCGATAACGCCATGGTGACGGTGGATGGCGTGGCCTTTTTCCAAGTGATGGATGCTGCCAAAGCTTCTTATGAAGTAAACAACCTTGAAAACGCCATTCTCAACATGGTGATGACGCAAATCAGAACGGTGATGGGCTCAATGGAGCTTGATCATCTTTTGTCGCAACGCGATGAGATCAATCACCGCCTGCTCGCCACGGTGGATCAAGCCGCCCAAGGCTGGGGCGTGAAAATGACCCGCATTGAAATCAAAGACATTAACCCGCCACGCGATTTGGTTGAATCGATGGGCCGCCAGATGAAAGCCGAGCGCGATAAGCGTGCGGCGATTCTGGAAGCCGAGGGCTTGCGAGGTGCTGCCATTCTGAAAGCCGAAGGCGAAAAGCAATCAATCATGCTGCAGGCCGAAGGCCACAAGGAAGCCGCCTTCCGCGAAGCTGAGGCGCGTGAACGCTCGGCCGAAGCTGAAGCCAAAGCCACAAAAATGGTGAGTGACGCCATTTCCGGCGGCAATGTGCAGGCCATCAATTATTTCGTGGCCAATAATTATATCAAGGCGCTGGAAGCCTTGGCGCAATCACCCAACCAGAAAATTTTGATGATGCCGCTCGACGCAACCTCGATCTTGGGCTCCATCGGCGGCATTGCCGAGATTGCCAAAGAGGCCTTTGGCAATAGCTCCGGCACGCAACCCACCAGCGTTCCAAAGCGCGGGCCAAGCGTGCCGCCCGTCAGCCGCTCATAAGGGAGAGTGACAATGGAAGAATTATTCCCCTTCGCTGGCCCGTGGTTCTGGTGGATTGCGGCTGCCATTTTGCTGTTGCTCGAAATGCTGATGCCCGGCTTCTTTATGCTCTGGCTGGCTTTCGCTGCCGCACTCACCGCAGTTGCTGATTATATATTCGATTTCGGCTGGGCCAGTGAGATCGTCGCTTTTGGCCTCTTCGGCCTCGCCAGCATTTTATCATCATGGCGCTTTGTGATGAGCCAGCGCCACACGAAATCCGACTCGCCCCACCTCAACCAACGCCAAAACGCCTTTGTGGGCAAAACCTATTTTCTGGTTGAGCCCATCGTGCAGGGCAGCGGCAAGATCAAAGTGGAAGATGCCCTTTGGGATGTGGATGGCGAGGATATGGCCAAAGGTGCCCGTGTTAAAGTCATAGAGGTTGATGGTTTGAGGCTCAAGGTCGAACCAGCTTGAAGGGACTCTCCGTCGGTAAATAAAGTGGAGTGTCACCGAAATCGTCACCGAAATCCTGCCATTCTATTCCATAAGGTTCACCGTCATGAAACGGACCCCAAAGAAAGATTTCCGTATCGATCCATAACTTTGATTAGAATTGAATTCGCCGCAGCGAAATTTTTCTCTTGGTCCTTAATGCCATTTTCCCATTTGGGACCGTGAAAAAGATTGTTTCTATATCGATAGATGATGATCAAACACGCTTTAAGTGAATCCAAAGGGTTACTGCTTTCGTCCGCAAGGACACTCTGAACCAATGCTATATTGTCATGATCTTGGAATTTGAGGCCGTCAAAATGAGATGTGAAGGTTCCTCCAGAGAAGTATCGCTTTCGAAAATGTGACAACTCAGGTTCAAAAATTGGAGCACTAATTTTCCTATAAGCATGACAATTGTCGATTTTGGCGCAAATTCTTCCCAC
>JANYGE010000446.1 GCA_025362535.1 Hyphomicrobiales bacterium | reverse complement strand
TTTCGGCCCACTGTGTCAACAGTGTATCAGGCGGCGCGCGAAGGCATATTGTAAATGGCCTAGAATGTTAGCCTATCCAATTCCCTCGAAATTGCGTGCACAAGACCCTTTTCGTAAGAGAAGTGTTCTGATATGCAGGGCGACTTGCGGGTGTAGCTCAATGGTAGAGCAAGAGTTTTCCAAACTCAAGACGAGGGTTCGATCCCCTTCACCCGCTCCAATTTTTCCAATGAAGGGTTTTGCATTGCAAGATATTGCAACTCAGTTCAATGCTGGGCCATGATAGACACTCACGCAGCACCAAAGCTTTCGCACGGCGAAGTTAAACTGATCATCACGGGTGTTGTGGTGGCAATGTTTCTTGCAGCGCTTGACCAAACGATTGTGGTCACCGCTATGCCCACCATTGGTCGGGCTTTGGGCCAGCCAGAATATCTGCCTTGGGTCGTCACGGCTTATCTGCTCGCTTCTACTGCCGTAACACCTCTTTACGGCAAAGTGTCAGACATTATCGGTCGCCGGAAAACTCTTTTGTTTGCCATTTGGGTGTTTATTCTGGGGTCAGTGTTATGCGCGCTTGCCCCTGGGCTGGTACTGCTCATTGTGGCGCGCGGCGTTCAGGGGTTGGGAGGTGGTGGATTGATTTCGTTGGCGCAGACGATTATCGCCGACATTGTATCACCCAAAGAGCGCTCGCGCTACCAAGTCTACATTGCTGGTGTCTACATGTTCGCCAGTGTAACTGGGCCGCTGTTCGGCGGCTATCTCGCCGAGCATTGGCACTGGTCATTGATCTTTTGGATCAACCTGCCTTTGGGAGTGCTGGCCCTCGTCATGACACATCATTTACTCAAAAAGCTGCCGCGTCATGAGCGGCCCCACCAGCTTGATTATCTGGGTGCAATTCTAATGGCAGTGGCAAGCGTGGCCATGATGCTGGCGCTAAATTGGGGTGGTGCACATTTTGCGTGGAATTCACCGGAAATTTTGGGGCTAATTGCTGTCTCAATTGTGTTTTGGTCAGGGTTCATCTGGCGCATGAACACAGCACCAGAACCATTCGTCTCGTTCGACATATTGGGCAACCCCGTGGTGGCGATGGGAACGGCCACCGCACTTTTGATCATGGGTTGTTATGTTGGCATAACGGCTTATCTGCCGATTTACATGGAATTGGTGTTCGGGCTTTCTGCGAGCCAATCTGGCCTATCGCTGATCCCTTTCATGTCGGGTACAGTTGTGGGTGCCATTATAGCGGGTCAGTTCATGGCGCGATCCCAACACTATAAGCGGCCTGCCTATGTTGGGTTGATTTTTTCAGTGGTCGGTTTGGCCGTGTTGGCGGCAACCCGCCTCCCACCAAGTATGTGGACTGTTGAAATTCTAATGGCAGGTTTAAGCGTTGGATTGGGCACCGTGTTTCCGCTCACCACAATCGCCATTCAAAATGCAGTCCAACCACACCAGATGGGCACAGCAACTGGTGTGATGAGTTTCTTTCGGTCACTTGGTGGGGCTATGATCGTTGCGATATTTGGCGCAGTGCTATTTGCCCAACTGCCCAACTTTTCCAGCATGGAAGGAGCCGTTGGCGTGAGGTTGAATGATATTGTGGCCAACGGCACTGTGCATACTGCGTTCCGGCCATTGTTTGGAGCTGCTGCTTTGGTGCTAGCTTTGGCACTCGCTTGTTTTAGCCGCATGCCCGAAAAACCATTGCGTACCAAGGTGCATGTTGCAGAAACAATTGGCGAATAAACGGGGAGGGGCTCCCTTGCAAACTCCTCTTGCCAGCACCATATATTTTTTCTAAAGACCCCCCCAATTTGTAGCAGCGATGACTCGCTGCTTTTATATTTTAACCTGAGAGAGATGGAATAGAGCCATGGCCAAAGAGAAATTTAACCGCGACAAGCCGCATTGCAATATTGGAACTATTGGTCACGTTGACCATGGTAAGACATCACTGACAGCAGCGATCACCAAGATTTTGGCTGAAACTGGCGGTGCGACATATACTGCTTACGATATGATCGATAAGGCGCCAGAAGAACG
>JANYGE010000437.1 GCA_025362535.1 Hyphomicrobiales bacterium | reverse complement strand
TTTCTGCAGATCGGCGGCTCTCCGGAAACTTGGATCGCCATTCTTTCCCGCCACTATTGCATCAATGAACTTTTTATAGTTCGCGGGTTCGGCTTCGGTTTTCACGATGTTGCGCCAGGCTTGGGTGTGGACATCTTCACCGCTGCACACGCGCAACGTGGTGAGGTCGTGATCATTTTCGATTTCCAGGCCGCCTTTGGTGCCGAAGACATGGAGCTTCAGAGTATTGCCATAGCCAGTCATGAAGCGGCTGGCGTGGATCACGCCTTGTGAGCCGTTTTCAAATTCAACCATCATGGAAGCTGAGTCATTTGCATCCAAAACATATTCGCCAATTTTATCGCCCGGCGCTTTGTGGAAGGTTTTCAGACGCGCCTGTAAAGAAACCGGCATCATGCCGATAGCATAGGTGGTGAAATCCAAAATATGAATGCCCACATCGCCGAGCACACCTTTGGAACCATGCTTTTCGGACAGACGCCAGAGCCACATGGGCAGCTTATCCCAGGCACCCCAGTGATTGCCGACGAGCCAGCTTTGGCGATAGCTCGCCTCAACATGGCGCACTTCACCAATTTCACCGGAGGCAATGATCTGCTTGGCCTTTTGTAATCCGGCCACGGCGCGATAGGTGAGGTTGACCATATTGATCACACCGGCTTTTTCCGCCGTGGTGGCCATTTCATCGGCGAGTTTGAAATTCTCAGCCAAGGGTTTCTCGCACAGCACATGCTTTTTGGCGGCGAGCAATTTCATTGTGGTGGGGTGGTGGATTGAATCCGGTGTGACGTTGGTGGCCGCATCAAACTCGCCCCACTTTATCGCATCATCCAAACTGCCAAAGGCATGTGGAATTTTATGCTCATCGGCAAACTTCTTGGCGCGTGGTAAATCAATATCAGAACAGCCTGTGACGTCCACGCGGCTATCAGCCTGAAATTGCTTGATGTGGGCCGCAGCCATGCCGCCAGTACCCAAAACCAACAGACGAATCTTTTTCATTATCTAAACCCTTCTTCGCCATCCTCATGCAGGCGCGGGCCCTTTATTTCAAGAGGTACTGGCGCTTTATCGGCTGGCACGTTGGGTGCTATGTGAATACCTGTCCAAGGCTTTGCCGGATTATAGGCCCAGCGGGTGGCGTTCTTGATCACCTTTAAAACCAGCGGATTGTGATAGGCGGTATAGGCTTCATGGCCGGGGCGGAAATAAAATACTTTGCCCGCACCGCGCTGATAGGTGACGCCCGATCTAAACACTTCACCACCTTCAAAATGTGAAATCATCACAGTTTCCAAAGGTTCTGGAATAGAGAAGGGTTCACCATACATTTCTTCATTTTCGATCTCGATCATTTCCGGCAGACCAGCGGCGATGGGATGATTGGGGTTGATGATCCAAACGCGTTCTTTTTCACCTGCTTCACGCCATTTCAATGAGCATGGGGTGCCCATGAGTTTTTTAAAGATTTTGGAATAATGGCCGGAATGTAAAACGATCAGACCCATACCTTCCCAAACGCGCTTGGCTACACGGTCAACAATTTCATCTTTCACATCACCGTGCGCGGCATGGCCCCACCAAACCAGAACATCAGTTTCATCCAAACGTTTTTGCGACAAGCCATGTTCAGCATCATCATCGAGCAAGGCATGGCCGACCACAAATTCCTTGTCACCTTTATAGGCATTCTTCAAGGCACCATGCATGCCTTCGGGATAAAGCGAGGCCACAAGTTTATTGGTTTGTTCATGGCGGTGTTCATGCCAAATGAGGGTGCGAATGGTCATGGTCTATTCCTATTTAAGGCGGTTATCGTCTGGGCCAAAGCGGTGTACATGTTCTGCGATGGGTTTCAAGTTTAGTTTTTGCCCGGTTTTATATTGGGTGCGGCCCGGCTCGCGCACGGTGAGCATGCCTGTGGGGGTGGACACATAGAGGAAGCTGTCGCTGCCCAAGACTTCAGTATAGTCCAAGGTGCCCGAAATATCGGTTGCGGTTTTCGAGAATTCAAAGTGTTCGGGCCGCACGCCGATGGTTTTTGCCTTGAGCTTATCGGCAGGTTTGCCGGTGATGAAGTTCATTTTAGGTGAGCCGATAAAGCCTGCCACAAACACGCTGTTAGGATTTTCATAAAGCTCCATAGGTGTGCCTACTTGCATCACGCGGCCAGCTTGCAGCACCACAATACGGTCTGCCATGGTCATGGCTTCTACTTGGTCATGGGTGACATAGACCATGGTGGTGTTGGGCAAATCGCGCTTCAACTTGGCAATTTCCATGCGCATTTGCACGCGGAGCGCAGCGTCAAGATTTGAAAGCGGCTCATCGAACAGAAACACTTTAGCGCCGCGCACAATGGCACGGCCAATGGCCACGCGTTGACGCTGGCCACCGGAGAGAGCTTTTGGCAGACGTGTGAGATAGGAGGTGAGCTGCAGCATTTCCCCCACGGCTTCCACCTTCTTTTTAATTTCGGCACGCGGCAGACCTTGGTTTTCAAGCGCAAAGCCGATGTTTTCAAACACGCTCATATGCGGATAGAGCGCATAGGATTGGAACACCATGGCAATGCCGCGTTTAGAAGGCGGCACATCATTGACCACAGCATTATCAATCTCCAACGTGCCCGACGTCACCTGATCGAGGCCGGAGATCGAGCGCAGCAAGGTTGATTTGCCACAGCCTGAGGGGCCGACGAAGACGATGAACTCACCTGATTTAATATCGAGGCTCACATCCTTGATGATCGAAACGGAACCATAGGATTTATTGATATTGGTAAGTTTAATATTGGCCATATTAGCCTCCCTTAACTGAGCCGGCGAGAAGGCCGCGCACAAAGTAGCGTTGCAATGAGAAGAACACGGTGAGTGGAACAATGATGGTGACGAAGGCAGAGGCTGTAAGAATTTCCCAATTGCCGCCACGTGAACCGAGAAGCGCATTGAGCTTGCCGGTGAGTACGAGCTGATCAGGGCCTGAACCTAAGAACACGATGGCCACCAACAAATCATTCCACACCCACAAGAATTGGAAAATGGCGAATGAGGCCAGCGCTGGGAAACACAGAGGCAGCACAACCCGGCGGAAAATTTTGAAATCATTGGCGCCATCAATTTGCGCTGATTCAATCAGATCCTTGGGTAGGCCTGCGATGTAACTGCGCAGCAAATAAATGGCGAAGGGCAAGCCGAAGCCGGTGTGGGCAAGCCAGACACCGAGATAGGTTTTGGACGGAACCCCCATGAAGGTGCCTGCAGCATTGTAAAGTTTCAACAATGGAATGAGCGACATTTGCAGCGGCACAACAAGGAGCCCGACAATGATGGCGATGATCAAGCCTCGAAACGGAAGCTTCATCCACGCCAAGGCATAGGCGGCAAAGGCGGCAATCAAAATCGGGATGATGGTTGCCGGAATAGTAACAGTGAGCGAGTTGATAAATGATCGCCCAATGCCTTCTGAGAACAGCACGGTTTGATAATTTTCAAGTGTAAAGCGCGGTGGCTGCGAGGCTATATAGAAAACACGACCGCCACTTTCTTCGGTGAATGCAGTGGGTGAAGAGAGCACGTATGATCCATCGCCATTCACTTGCAAGGTCTGGCCGTTATCGAGCGTGACTGCGCTGCCCGCTGCATTTGCACCGGGGGCTTGCACCTTGGTGCCGTAAGCTGAAACCTTGCCGCTCACAGCATCAGCCCCTTCAAACAAATTGCCAGAGACGGTGAACTTGCCATCTTTTTCAACTTGATCGGCCATGCCTTTGAGGCGGCCTTTTTTATTCACATCGGCACTGGCAAGTGCCGTCCACCAGCCGGAGGCCGCAATGTCATTCTTGTCACGCAGGGAACTGATGAGCAGCCCTGCTGTTGGGAATGTCCATAATGCGATAATGAACAACACCGCCAAGTTAAGCGCAATGCGCGAGGGCTCAAGAGAAAATCTCTTTAACATAATCAATGTCCCTTCTGTTCGGCGTTGGCTTGGCGGATGTTCCAGATCATGATTGGAAGCACGGCCACCATGATGACAATGGCAATGGCGGCTCCGCGACCAAAATCACCACCGCCCCGGAACATCCAATCAAACATCAGATTGGCCAGCACCGAGGTGTTCCATTGGCTGTTTGTCATGGTCAATACGATGTCGAAAATTTTGAGCACGAGAACAGTAATGGTGGTCCACACCACCAGAATAGTGCTGTAGATTTGTGGAACCATGATGCGGTAAAAAATCTTGAACGGACCAGCGCCATCAATGGTTGCAGCTTCGAGTGTATCCTCTGGAATGCCGCGCAAAGCTGCCGCGAGAATAACAGTGGCAAAGCCGGTCTGGATCCATACTAAAATGGCCATCAGGAAAAAATTATTCCAGAATGGCAAGGAAATCCACACCTGCGGATCGCCGCCGAAATAGGTGACGATGGCATTGAGAATGCCGATTTGCTGCTGGCCTTCGCCGCGATAATCATAAACGAATTTCCAGATCACACTAGCACCCACGAATGAAATGGCCAGCGGCATGAAAATCAAGCTCTTGGCCAGATTGCCCCACCACAAGCGATCGGTGAGCACGGCGATGATGAGCCCCATCAATGTACAGAGGGCCGGAACAACGGCGAGCCAGAGAATATTATTAAAAATCGAAAGGCGAAACTGATCGTCATAAAAAGCCCAAGTGTAGTTGGCAAAGCCGACAAATTTATCGCCAGCGCGATCATGAAATGACAGCCAGAGGGTTTGTATGACGGGGAAAATCAAGTAGACTGTAAGCAGCAGCAAGGCGGGACCAAGAAATAGCCACGGCCTGATATTGGCTTGAATGCGCAGATTGCGCACCGCACTGGCATCGTTATTGGCATTGGCTGGAAAGGTTTTATCCAACAGCCAGTTTGAACCGTAAAAATATCCGAAGCACCCGCCGACACCGAGAATAACGGTGATAAAGGCATAGAGAATTTGCGCTGTCATGTAAGCCGCTCCCGCAGTGAATTTTCATGCACGGTCGTATAGAGCTCCGGGCCGGGAGTGGCCCGGAGCTTCATTATCGTTCTTGAGGTGAGAGCCTGGTTATTTAAGTGCGTCCCAGGCTTTTTGAATATCGGCGGCAACATCTGCTGATGATTTACCACCAACAAAATCCACCATGCCGGTCCAGAAAGCGCCTGCACCAATTTTGCCGGGCATCAAATCTGAGCCATCAAAACGGAAGGTGGAAGCGGTGGCCATAATGTCACCCTGCTTGCGAGCAGCATCGCTGGCATAGGCTGCTGGGTTAGCCGATTTGAGCGGGGTCAGGAAACCACCATCTGCCATCCAGATTTCATGGGCCAATGGCAGTTTCAAGAAATCGATGAAGGCGCGCGCTGTTTTTGAATCCTTGGTGATGGTGAAGAGCGTTCCGGCACCCAGCACTGGCTTGCCGAGATCAGCCTTGGCAGCGTAGGTGGGGAAATAGAAGAAGTCTGCATCCACGCCCATTTTCGTGCCTTCAGGGAAGAAGGACGGAATGAAGGAGGCCTGATGGTGCATGTAGCACTTGGGTGGGGTGGAGAAGAGACCCTTCGGGCTATCACGGAAGTCGATCGAGGCAACACCAGCATGGCCGCCATCTACATAAGCGTCATTTTTGGCGAAGGAGCCGAAAATATCCATAGCATTGATCACAGCAGGATCGGTGAACTTTACGGTGTTGTTCACCCATCCATCATAGACTTCTGGCTTCTGGGTGCGCAGCATAATGTCTTCAATCCAGTCGGTTGCTGGCCAACCAGTTGCGCCGCCTGAACCCAAGCCGATGCACCATGGCTTGCCGCCATCTTTCACGATCTTATCGGAGAGGGCGATCAAATCTTCCATGGTCTTTGGAACTTCATAGCCAGCGTCTTTGAAGTTTTCTGGGCTGTACCAAACAAGGCTCTTCACGTCGGTCTTGTAAGAGAAGCCAAAGAATTTCTTGGCACCGTCTTTATCCTTGGAGCTGCCGATATCAACCCATGATTGGCCAGCACCATAATTATCGGCCATCCATTTGGCATCGGCATCCGTGAGAGGGCTGAGCAGGCCTTTGGCGGCGAGATCAGCAATCAAACCTGGTTGTGGCAACACTGAAATATTGGCTGGGCTACCTGCGGCAGTGTCGATCACCACTTGTTGCTCGTAGTTTTCAGAGGATGAATATTTCACATCAGCGCCGGTGGCTTCACGGAAATAATCCAGAACCACTTGGATGTGGGCTTCATCATCGCCACGCCATGGTCCGAAAATCGTGAGGGTCTCACCTTTAAGGTCAACCTTCTTCAAATCATCTAAATTCGACCAAGTGAATTTAGCATCTTCACCGGGTTTATACTTCAGTTCGGCAAATGCTGGTGATGCCACAAAAATGGCTGCGAGCGCAGCACAGAGCAATAGTTGTTTCTTCACGTAATAGTCCTCCCATTAAAACTAAGTTGTAGACACGAAACACCCAGCGCCTGTTATTGTTATTTTTCCAAAGCGCTTTGAATAAAATTCATATGGCATGTAAATTAAAAATCGTCAATATCCTTCTATTTATATGATGTTGCATCGCAGCAAATGTTTTCCGCAATTTCACCCCTATATTGAAAGCGCTTTGGAATTGTGTCATAGTTTCACTATGAATCTCAAAGAATTAGCAAAGCATCTTAAGCTGTCGCCCACCACAGTGAGCCGGGCTTTGAATGGCTATCCAGAAGTGAATGAAGAAACGCGTCGGCGTGTGGATGAGGAAGCGCGGCGCTTTGGCTATCGCCCGAATCCACACGCGCGCCGTCTGGCCACTGGTCGGGCTCATGCCATTGGCCATGTGTTTCCAAATGACCGAAGCTTTGTGATTGATCCGCTTTTCTCTGACTTTGTTTCGGGAGCGGCTGATGTTTACGCGGCACATGGCTTTGATGTGATGCTGCATGTGGGGGGAACCGAAGATGATCTTTCGGTTTACAGACGCTATGCGCAAGGCGGGGCCGTGGATGGTGTGGTGATCTCAGCGCCGCGCCTTAATGATCCGCGCATGGCAGCCCTAAAGGCTTTGAAGCTGCCCTATATTGTTCATGGTCGATTTGGCAGTTCTGAACAAGGCTATGCTTGGCTGGATATTGATAATCAAGGCGCCTTTCATAAAGCTACCAAGTTGCTCACTGATCTGGGGCACAGGCGTATTGGGCTGATCAATGGGTTTGAATATATGACCTTCGCGCAGCATCGCAGGCTTGGCTATGAGGGCGCGCTCAAGGATCGTGGCCTTGCCATTGACCCGCAAATTATCACTGGCGGCTTGATGACCGAGGAAAATGGCTATCGCCAGACCAAGCGAATTTTGCAACTTGACGATAGGCCCACGGCCTTGATTTTGGGAAATATGTTGATGGTCTCTGGCGCCATGCGCGCCATTTATGAAATGGGTTTGAGCATTGGTCAGGATTTATCATTGATTGCGCATGATGACGGGCTGCCTTTTCTGAATGCTGAAGGTTTGGTGCCGTCATTGACGACAACGAGCTCTTCAATCCGCGCTGCAGGCAATCGCGTGGCAGAATTGCTATTGGCGCAAATTGCCAATCCAGACGGTAAGACTCCACAGGAACTGTGGAAAGTGGATTTAATCGTGCGCGGTTCAACCGGCCCCGTAAAGGGTTAAATTTTCAGATTTTTAACACCCGGAACTTTTCTTACACAGGTGATTGCCCTTCTAAAACGAAGCAGCTATAGACGCGCCAGCAAATCACTGGATTTGCAGTGTTGGGGCGTCGCCAAGCGGTAAGGCACCGGATTTTGATTCCGGCATTCGGAGGTTCGATCCCTCCCGCCCCAGCCATTCATTCTTGCATTTCGCACGACTATTCTAACACTCTGCTATTGTGCCGTTGATTCCGAGGCTTGCTGGACATGTGCAAGCTTAGATGCGCCGCAGAGATACCGTGATCGGGCAAATTCGGTCTAATAGCCGAGCGAGGTCTCTGATGGCCAATGTTCCGGTCATGGCGCGTTGCAGCTGTCGAGTTGGGTCTGAAAGACCGTATCATCAATACTCCATGCCAACGACAAATTGCTGCGACGGGACGCCAAATCATTTGGCTATTTGAATATAGACTTGTCGCTCGGCTTTAGGGGTGACTATTTAGCCCAGAAGCAAGGCCCGCTGCTCATCCCACGAAACGGGAAGCGGACAAGCCTTCTTGAGGCGCTCTGGTGTGAGTTCGAGTGGCTGCGAACCAAACATGATTTTCTCAACG
>JANYGE010000376.1 GCA_025362535.1 Hyphomicrobiales bacterium | reverse complement strand
TTGAGCCGGTGATTGAAGCTTTCACCACATCAATTTTTCCGGAACGCAAGGCAAAAAACGCAATAATCAACTCGGTGGCATTGCCGAAAGTGGCGTTGAGAAGCCCACCAATGGTGGGGCCGGTTTTAACCGCCAGATTTTCCGTTGCCTCGCCCATAAGAGCGGCAATGGGAATGATCGACAGGGCGGCACAGGTGAAGATCATCCAATCAGCCGGATGCACAAAATATTCGAGCAGGGCCGTGATAGGCACAAAAATCAGCAACCAGTTCAACATTATTGGCCCTCTTCAATTACCTTTATAACTTCATGCAGGCATTCTTCCGCCGTCAATTCACTTGTATCAATGAAGATGGCATCATCGGCAGGCTGGCTCTGCTTGGCATCGCGCTCATCCCGAGACTTTACATCTTCGGTGATTTCCTCAAGTGTCACACCTGTGGCTTCCAGTTCCTTGAAACGCCGTTCGGCGCGGGCCTGCACCGAGGCTGTCACATAAAATTTGAAATCGGCGGTGGGGCAAATCACTGTGCCAATATCGCGGCCATCTAAAACCGCGCCGGGCTTTTTCTGCGCGAAACTGCGTTGAAACTCCAGCAACGCCTGGCGCACCTCTGGAATGGCTGCTACTTTTGAAGCGGCTTCGGCAACTTTTTCACCACGCAATTCAGCGTCGTTAAAGGCGGTTGGATTGAGATGGCGCGCCGCGGCCACCGCATCACTTTTGCCGCGCAAAACGCTCAGGCCCACCATGCGGTAAAGCGAACCCGTATCTAAAAAGTGATAGCCCAAATGTTTTGCAACACCGCGCGCCAAGGTGCCTTTGCCTGCAGCTGAAGGCCCATCAATGGCAATAATCATAATGCGAAGATCATGGGGTAGGCGCAATCCGTGCGCCCAGACCATTCAGCAAATCAGTAAAGCCCGGAAAGCTTGTGGCGATAAATGCGCTATCATCAATCGACGTGTGAATGCGCGAGGCAAGCCCCATCACCAAAAATGACATGGCAATGCGGTGATCCATATGGGTGACAACCTTGCCGCCACCGGGCGCACCACCCCCCGTCACCTCAAGCCAATCACGGCCTGAATTGGTGGAAACGCCATTGGCCTGTAAGCCCGCTTCAACAGCTGCGAGGCGATCACTTTCTTTCACCCGCAATTCTTCAAGGCCCTCCATGCGCGTGGTGCCTTCAGCGAAGGCGGCGGCAACCGAGAGGATGGGATATTCATCAATCATCGAAGGGGCACGTTCCGGCGGCACGCGAATGCCGCGCAGCTGTGAATGCTTCACATGCAAATCGCCCACCTCTTCACCACCGGCATCACGGCGGTTTTCAATGGTGATGTGGCCCCCCATTTCGATGAGCGTTGTGATGAGGCCAGTACGGGTTGGGTTCAGCATGATATTTTCGATGATAATATCAGAGCCGGGCACGATCAATGCGGCCACCATCGGGAAGGCCGCCGAGGAAGGATCCCCCGGTACCGCCAAGTTTTGCGCCGTCAACTCATGCTTGCCTTCAATCGAAATATGGCGCGCTCCATCTTTCACTTCGACGCTGAGCCTTGCACCAAAGCCTTTCAGCATTTTCTCGGTATGGTCGCGCGTCGGCACAGGCTCAATCACTGTGGTCACACCAGCGGTGTTAATGCCAGCCAGCAGCACGGCAGATTTCACCTGGGCCGAAGCCATGGGCAAGGTGTAAGTGATGGGCCTAGCGGTTTCGGCACCATGAATAATCAAGGGCAACTTATTGCCTTCTGAGGCTTCGAATGTGGTGCCAAATTGCGAAAGTGGATTGGTGACACGCCCCATGGGCCGGCCTGAGAGGCTTGCATCGCCCACACAACGCGCACTTAATTTTGTCGAGGCCATCAGCCCCATCGCCAAGCGAACCCCCGTGCCGGAATTGCCAAAATCCAAATCGCCCGCCGGAGATTTGAGACCACCAATACCCACGCCATCCACCAGCCATTCGCCCGATGGCAGCTTGGTTGTCTTGGCTCCAAGGGCCGCCATGGCCTTGGCGGTATTCACCACATCCTCAGCTTCCAAAAGCCCAGAAATGCGGGTTTGCCCGGTGGCAATTGCGCCGAACATCAAGGAGCGATGAGACATGGATTTATCGCCGGGCACTTTGATGCGGCCTTTGAGGGCGCTGGCTTTACGTGAAATGAGGGGTGTTGGATGGGCTGAAATATGGGTCATGGCGGCTCGATTACACGGTTTAAAAAAACCTGTCACCAAAAACTGCTATTCACCCTCACCCATCAGCCATTGCTTTTTGCTGACCAAATATTTCATCAATTCATCAACCACAACGCGGGATGTGGGCTCAGTCACGCAAGCTCAGCATTTGCTGGCCCGGGCCTCTTAAGCAAGGCTCCGGCATAAAACTCCCCTTTTGACATTCTGGCCGCGCCGTGGCATGAGCCGCCCCAATCACATTTTCCCCCGAAAGGATAGGCCCTTGGTTAAAGCTGAGCTTGGAACAAAACGCACCTGCCCAAATTGTGCAACGCGTTTTTATGACCTGTTAAAAGACCCGATTACCTGCCCTAAATGCGCTACCAGTTTTGTAGCCATGTCGATTCTGCCGTCAAAGGCCGATTATCCAGGTGCTGTGCCACAGCCAGCGCCGAAGCCGCATGATGCGGATGCCAATGATGATGTTGATTCAGGCGAAGTGGAATTGGTTTCGCTTGATGAAGTCGAAGCCGAAGAAAAGGCTGACGACGAAACCGCAGGCATCGAAGATGTGGATCTCGGCGAAGATACTGCCGAAACCACAACGGATGATGAAGACGATACGTTCCTCGTTGAAGAAGAAGACGACGGCAACATGGATGACCTTGTTGAAGGCGGCGGCAAAGAAGACGACGAAGAACAATAAAATACTTGATAGTTGGGCGGCACCGAACTAGGTTCCGCCCAAATTAAAGCCTGCATATAGCAGCGATGGGGTCATAGCTCAGTTGGTAGAGCGCTTGCATGGCATGCAAGAGGTCGGCGGTTCGATTCCGCCTGGCTCCACCAA
>JANYGE010000348.1 GCA_025362535.1 Hyphomicrobiales bacterium | reverse complement strand
GCCCCAGGCCAAAGCAACAATGGCCAAGATAATTATAAGGGGTGGAAACCACAAAAGAACGCTGACAAGACCCTCAATAATAAAAGTGAGTCCGCGCGCAATCAGATCGAAAAATGCACTGAAATTTGTTGTGAGAAAACCGAAGAACTGCTTGCCCCATGGACCAACCGGGATCTTATTATCGGTGATCAGCTTAACGATTTGTTCCATGATGCAGGCTTCCATTCACTTCACCCTTCTCCCCTTGCGGGAGAAGGTGGCGCGCTTGCGCCGGATGAGGGGGCTGGTAACAATCGGACTCGCTGACAGATACCCCTCATCCGTCTCGCGCAAGAAAGAGGCGCGATCCACCTTCTCCCACAAGGGGAGAAGGCAAACCGCAAACAATGTTCAAATTAAAGTCCAAGACCCTTCTTCACGGCGTCAAGTGCTGGGCCTGAACCATCAAAGGTTGTTACACCATCAAGCCACGCAGTGAGCGCATCAGGATTGGCTTTCACCCAGGCCAGAGCAGCGGCTTTTGGATCAACTTGCTTGTCCAAAATCTCGCCCATGACCTTGTTTTCCATATCCATGGTGAATTTCAGGTTGGAGATAAATTTACCAGCATTGGGGCATTCAGCGACATAGCCTTTGCGAACGGTGGTATAGACATTGGCACCACCATAGTTAGGCCCAAACAAATCATCACCACCGGTGAGATAGGCAATCTTGAAATTGGCATTCATCGGGTGAGGAGCCCAGCCCAAGAACACGATATCTTGTTTTGCAGCTGTATTCTTGGCCACTTGGGCGAGCATGCCAGCTTCAGAACTTTCGACCAGCTCAAAGCCATCCAAACCAAATTTTGGATCCTTGATCATATCAAGAATATGGCGGTTGCCGTCATTGCCGGGTTCAATGCCGTAAATTTTTCCGGCCAGTTTATCCTTGAACTTGGTAATGTCTTTAAAGTCATGCAAACCAGCGTCGAATAATTCCTGGTTCACGGCGAGGGTATATTTGGCCCCTTCGAGATTGGCACCAAGTGTTTCCACTGAGCCATCTTCACGGTAAGCCTTAATATCATTTTCCATTGACGGCATCCAATTGCCGAGGAACACGTCAATGTCTTTGTTCTTCATCGAAGCAAAGGTGACTGGAACGGCAAGCTGCTTAATATCGCCTGTATAGCCCATCGGCTCCAAGATGGCTGAGGTCATGGCGGTGATGGCGGTGATGTCGGTCCAGCCCACATCCGAGAGGCGAACAGTTTTGCAAGATTCAGCATCGCCTGCATAGGCGGTGCCAGTCAGGGCCAAAAAGCCAAGACCTACGACGATAGATTTGAATGAAAGCTTCATGGTATTGTTTCCTTAAATGATCCGTGTTTGCGCGCCCATTTTTTCTGCCTAGGCTTCGCCGATTTTTTCAGTGGACCAAATTGGCTCGGAAAACGCAACTAAATTCCGTCACATAGTAACGCGTGAGCGACACTCTACCTTTTCAAATGAAAATGATTCATAGTGATTTCAGCGGCATTATGTATCAAACGCACCAAGAGGTGCGTTTGCGAGATCGGCGTTAGTCGCCTTCGTTACCATGTGCATCAGCATGCAATGTCATGCCTCCGCTTTGGGCAAACTTACCTCCAAAAACATACCTGAATTGCGTTCTATGCTGTGCTCCGAAACAGTCTTCATAATTCACCACCCCCTGTATATAGAGACCACAAGTTCCGCCCAAGACTTTTGCAAGAATTGCATCTGGTTTAGGACCAAGCAACCTTTGCGCACAAAAGAAACTCTCCCCAGGTCCAACGGGTGTGCCGTGGGTATTTCCAGGCTGCAAGAACTCTGGAGGGCTGCTAACGGGATAATCGTCAACAAAACTCTGGCTCATATGAAAAACTTTGAAAGCTGGGGTTTGTCCCGAATTTCTCAATTCAACAGTGAGAATAAAACCCCCTTCGATCCGTTCAAAACTTGCTCCAGAGGTAAACAAGTAGGCTCTGAGTTGCCTTCTGGATGTATCGCGGGAGATGTAATTAGCTTGGCGAGTCAAGAAGAGCGTCCAAAGGATCAAGCAGGTTCCAATAAAGGACAAGATAGCACCAAGCCATGTAGGTATTATCTGCCATTCAGCGGCTGTAGCGCCTCGCTCACCCGCATCAGCAGCCCTTATTTGGGCATCCAAATCTTTGGCATCGTGGTCGTGGCTTTCTTTTTCTCTGGCATCACCAGCTTTAGCCTGTTCCAGCGTTTCGATAATGGTGACAGGAATGCCAGATGGATTTGGTGCACTTTTTCCTGTGGGCTTATCAGCTTGTTCTTCTGGGGTTGGGCTTGGGGTGGGAATCCCT
>JANYGE010000346.1 GCA_025362535.1 Hyphomicrobiales bacterium | reverse complement strand
CTGCTGCTTGCGATTTTTTCGGCTTATTTATATGGCGCGTTTTTTCTAGCGCCGCCTGATCCCAATACGACTGCTGGTAAAGTTATGTTGGCGGCCACACCATTTTACCTGCACCCCTTTGTCTGGACTGTGGCTGGAATTGCTGTTGTGCTGGCTGTGATCATTTATCTGCGTGGTAAGAGCGATCAATAACATGCGTTATGATGTGTCAGTTATCGGGCTTTTCACGCTTGATATTCTCGGAAGACCCATCACCCGCATTCCTGATCGTGGCAATGTAGAGTTTATCGAAGAAATTAAAATGACTGTGGCTGGCACCGCTGGTGGAACAGTTGTTGATACCGGAAAACTAGGCCTGCGCAGTTTGGCGGTTGGTGCCGTTGGTGATGATGAAAAGGCCGACTGGATTATTTTGACCTTGGCTCTGCGCCGTGTCGATACATCGGCCATGCAGCGCATCAAAGGTGTGCCAACATCAGCTACTATTCTGAATATACGCCCTAACGGAGAACGTCCGGCTTTGCATGTGCGGGGTGCATCTGATTATCTGGATGTGCCAGCCTCAATGTATGATCAGGTGTTTGATGCGTCGATTGTTCATTTAGGCGGCACGGGTTTGCTCAAAAAACTTGATGGTCCGGCGAGCCTTTTACTTTTGCAGGAAGCCAAGCGCAGGGGATGCATCGTCACGTTTGATTTGATCGCAACCAATGCCGACACAGAGAAAATCGTAAAACCGTTGCTGCCCTATATTGATTATTTCATGCCTTCAATTGAGGAAGCAAAAGACCTCTCTGGGCAGCGGACGGCTGAAGATTGCGCCAAGTATTTTATTGATCTTGGTGCATCCTGTTGCGTATTTACGCTCGGCGGAGACGGGGCCTATTACGCCCATAAAAATGGTGAGCGGCTGGTTTCGCCAGCTTATGAAATTGACGTTGTGGATACGACGGGCTGTGGTGATGCATTTGATGCAGGTTTTATAGCCGCCCTTCATCACAAGATGGATGTGGAAACTTCCATGCGGTTTGCGCAAACGGCGGCAGGTCTCGTTGCCACGGGTCTCGGATCAGATGCAGGGATCGTTTCTTTTGCAGATACGTTACATAAGATGAAAACATGGAAGATTAAAAAATGAGATTTTCAGGCAAGCGGGCTGTGGTGACAGGCGGCCTTTCGGGCATTGGCGAAGCTGTGGTTAAGCGCATTGAAAGCGAAGGCGGCAAGGTTGCAATTTGGGATATGAATGGCGGCATCAAAACCGATATTTCTGATTTTGCGTCAGTTGAAAATTCGGTTGCGGAAACTGTGAAGAAAATTGGTGGCATTGATATTTTGGTGAACAGTGCAGGCATCACTGGCCCCACAGTTCCCGTCACTGAATTTCCTTTGGATGGCTGGATGCAAACAATTGCGATCAATCTCAACGGCACATTTTTCACCAATAAAGCCGTCGTACCTTTAATGGTGGCGCAGAATTATGGGCGCATTGTCAATGTAGCTTCGATTGCTGGCAAAGAGGGAAACCCCAATGCCTCGGCCTATTCAGCTTCCAAAGCTGGGGTGATTGGTTTTACCAAATCATTGGCCAAGGAATTGGCCAAGACCAATATCACGGTGAATGCCGTTACACCTGCCGCCGTGCGCACGCCGATTTTTGATCAAATGCCGCAAGTCCATATTGATTTCATGCTGTCCAAGATTCCCAAAGCCCGCTTTGGCACAGTGGATGAAGTGGCCAGTTTAATCTGCTGGCTGGCGAGCGAAGAATGCTCCTTCTCCACAGGCGCTGTGTTTGACGTGTCGGGTGGACGGGCGACCTATTGAACTATTTCGGTTTCTTCGGTGTGAAGAAATTTTTTTCAATCTCAGCAAAGGCACGCTGATACACATTGCTTTCGGTGTTCGGCATCAAGTTCAAATCATCTTGCGGGCTGGCCTGCCAATCACCAGTCCACACGCCGAATGTGGTGTTAGTGGCGGTCACCGGCCAGAGCCTTGGTCCGGAAACATAGTTGATCCAGGGCAATTCACTTTTGGTGATGCGATAAGAGAATGAGCGCTGCACATCATCAAGGTGCAGAAGCTCTTCGTTCAAATGCCCGGTTCCAAAATAGAAATCACGAATGCCTGAAACCTTGTCGGAGCGGGCTCGCTTTAACATGTGCATCTTGGTAATATCGCCGTGCCAAGCACCCATGCCGGCAAAATCGCGCATAATGGCCCATACATCAGCGGCTGGCGCTTTGATGGTACGCGAGGTCCAGACTTTGTTGGGTTGGCCTGCTTTCCAGCGGGGTGAATTGGCAGGCAGCGCTGGCTTGGTTTTTGCAATAATGCTGGCGAGTGATTTCCAGTTTGCAGCGAAGACATCCTGCGAGATGATCTTCTCATATTTGCCTTCATCGCCGGGCGCTTCATCAAAACTTGATGTCCATTCGGCAAAACAGTGGTCGGTGTTGGTCACCGGATAAAGCCGCAGCGTAGCCACGTAATTTTTGACGGGGAAGGCAGGCTTTTCAAAATTATAGCTGAAAGTATAATTGGCATCATCGAGCATCAGGAGACGCTCACGGATATGGCTGCCCTCATGAGTGTAGAACGAGCGCACGCAGCCCACCACATCAGACTCTAAACCGTCTTCGATTTTTGATCGTGCAATGGCAGGTGCCCAACGGGGCAGACCGTTAAAATCGCGTATCAGATTCCACACAGTTTGCACTGGTGCTTTTAAAATGATGCTGGCATATGCGCGCGCCATTATGATTTCGCCTTTTCCCAGCCTTGCTGCATATTTTTAAAACCTTCCTTGTAAACCTGTTCGGGGTTCGGAAAGAAATTGCGCCAGACCCTCGTGGCCGCGGCGAGCGCGGGCATGGCGCTGCCAAAAGCCTCAATGGTCATCCAGCCATCATATTTTGCTGCCCTCAAAGCAGCATAGGTTTTATCCCATGGCACATGGCCACGGCCTGGCGTGCCGCGATCATTTTCTGAAATATGCACATGGATAAGATGGCGCTTGATTGCTTTGACAGCCGCCACCGGATCTTTCTCTTCGATATTGGCGTGGAATGTATCATACATGGCTTTGATGGCGGGGTGATCAACCTCATCGAGATAATCGCCAAGCTGCGCCATGGTGTTGAAAATATAACATTCAAACCGGTTGAGCGCTTCCAAAGCGAATTTCACATTTTTCTTGGCGGCATAGTCTCCGGCCTTACGGTGAAAGCTGATGGCGCGGGCGCGCTCTTGTTTGGTCAAGGGTGCGCCAGAAAAGCCGCCATGTTCAGAATGCATTGGACCTGCCAGAATGGGCGAACCCAAAGCGGCATTGCAATCAATGGCCCATTTGGTGCGTTCAAGGGCGGCTTTCTGCTGGGCCTTATCAGGCGAAAGCGAATTGCAACCAGCCCCCAACACACTCACTGATGTGCGACCAAGACCGAGCTTATCAAGTTCTCCACCAAGCCATGCATAATGTTCGGGGGTGCCTTCAAATAATGGAATTTCCACACCGTCATAACCGGCCTTTTTTAAAGCTTTGATGATCGGCAAATGCTCTTTGGTGACATATGGCGTCCAGAGCAAAAGATTGAAGCCAAGTTTCATGTTGCCTCGCTAATTTTGTTTGAGAGACTTCAATCCGCTTTCGTAAATTTGTCAATTGTTTCCGAAGTTTTTACTGGACGCGCACACAGAAAAGTTCGAAACTTGCAAAAGAAAATTGTAGGAGAATAACATGAACCAATCCATTCCACCGAACACCGCCACTGCATCTATTCTGCACCGCATGCAGCAGTTCATGTCAACGTCTCCGGTGCCGTCGATTTCAACTGAGCTTCTGGTCACGGCTGATGGCGAGTTGAATAGAGAGCTGCATAAATTTCTGTTTGATCCACCTTCAAACCCAGCTCTGCTCAAGGGCAAAAAAATAGCGATCTGCTGCACCAATGGTGTGGAAGAAATTGAGATATTGGGTGCCAAGCGTTGGCTGCAAGAGCATGGTGCCACAGTTCATATCGTGTCGCCTCGGATTGGTGAATTTCCGGCCACTCTTGGGTTGCGTTTTCCAAAGGAAACTAAAACCCATGTGCTCGCCATTCGCTTGATGGAAAATGCGGGTTGGCTTCCTATTGATGCTTATGTGGAAGATGTGAAGGTTGCTGATTATGATGCGGTGATCTTGCCAGGTGGGGCGTGGAACCCCGATGCCTTGCGCATGAGCAAAGAGGCGTGTGATTTTGCGCGCGATATGCACAAGGCTGGAAAACCCACTTGCGCCATTTGTCATGGCCAATGGGTGATGGTGAGTGCGCGCATGCTGAAGGGCAAGAAGGCCACGGCAGTTTGGAATATTCAGATTGATCTCGAAAACGCTGGAGCGATTGTTTCGGATGAGCCTTGCGTGGTCGATGGCAATTTGATCACGGCGCGCTTTCCCTATGACCTGCCACGCATGATCGACGCGATGGTGAAGCAGCTCTTGGTGGCTTAGGCTCTATCGGAGTTCCGCAATTTCTGCTATGCAAGGGCAGGGGGCTCGGTCCGAAAGGGTTTAGCCATGATGCGAAGAGCGGGACATGTGCTGATTGATGCCGTGCGTTTAGCTGGCATTTTGCTGAGTCTTTGGACTGTTGTCACGTTTTTTGCGGCTATGCCGGGTGGCACTGCTTTCGCGCAATCGACTCAGATGTGTTCTGCGCCTGCCAATTCCTGTGGCTGTGCCACATGCGGCTGTGGCGGCACAGATTATGGCAGGCCCTCATGCCCCGCTGGTCAATCTCTTTATGATGATTATTGTCTGCCCGATTGCCCTGGCGGTTTCATTCGCTATCCCGGTGTGCCGGGTCTTTGTATGCCGCCTTGTGATCATGGCTGCCCAGATGGCTATGACCAAGTGCCTTTGCCAAACTGCCCACAAGGCTATGTGCGCGATTTGCGTGAACCTGATAAATGCATTCCGGATTATGGAAAACTGGAGAATGATGCAGACTGTGGTTATGGCCTCACCTATTCCAGCGCCTATGGAAGATGCGTAGCCGATTGCCCGCTTGGCACTTATTTGAACGAAGCCGGACAGTGCGAAAGCACCTATGGCCGCTCCTGTGCGCCCGGATTTTCGCGTGATCCTGAAACCGGAAAATGTATTCCTCCCGGCATTTGGCCTCCTGATTATCGCTGGGTGTGCTTGCAAGCCTGCCCACAAGGAACTTACCGCGATATTCGTCATCCAACGCGTTGCTTGCCACCGCCCCCAAGCTGCCCTGATGGATTTGAAAATCAAAATGGGCGCTGCTTGCCGATTTGCGATCAAGGCTTAACGCGTGACAATTATGGCTATTGTGTCCCTGCCACTTGCCCAGATGGCACATATCCAAATTTGCGTGGTCAATGCCAGACACCAGATTGCCCTCGTGGACAAGAACGCAATGACAATGGCGTGTGCGAACCACCACAGCATGGGTGTGATCGCGGGTTTGAAACCTTCAATGGCCAATGTGTGCCAATTTGCAAAGATGGCTTAGACCGTGATGCGAATGGCCGCTGTGTGCCGCCTCGGGTTGATTGCCCACAGGGACAACGCTTGAATGAACAGACCAATCAGTGTGAACGCATTCCTCCCGGCACGCCAACTTGCGCCTCTACTATGACCTATTCATCAGTGCAGAAAAAATGCGTGCCGCGCCAGCCACCCGTGGTGAAGTGCAAGAACAATGAAGTGAAAGATGCGAATGGTCGTTGCCGCCCGGTTTTCCAGCCGGTGCCAGATTGCCCACAAGGCTTCAGGCCGGATGGTGTTGGCGGCTGCAGGCGCATCACAACCAATGTTCCGCTTGGATGCCCAGATGGCACCTATTTGGACAAGCGCCGGAACAAGTGCTTGCGGTATCAAAACGAGCCAGACCCTGCTCAGCCTCAGGATAATGGTGGGGACAACAACACCTATGATGCGCCACCGCCGATCATGCTCAACCCTGGCATTCTCAAACAATTTCTCCCGAAAGCGGGCAATGATGGGGGTGCCAATGTGCAACGGGATTGTCTTGATGGCCAGTACCGCGATAATAATGGACGCTGCGTTGATAAGCAGTGAGGCTTGTTAGAATTTGAAGGGGTTTAGAACTTCGACACCAAATTGTTTGAAGTCTTTCTCATTCCTTGAGACAAGGATCAGGTTGTGTTGCAATGCTGTGGCTGCAATCATGCCGTCAAAGTCGTGAGCCTTTGATTTTCCTGACATGATCTTGGCAAAGCATTGAAAGGTCTTGGCATCCATCGGTAAGACGTTAGCGTTTTCCATAAGAGCTGAAAGCCAACTCTCCAATTCTCGGGTTTTTTCTGGGTCTTGTCGCCTTGTGATTTCAATGCCTCCCTGTAATTCGCCGATTGTTACGGCTGAAATAAATAGCAAGCTTGCTTCAATGTTTTGATACCACTTCAAGAGCGCTCCGTGCGGCTTATTCCTCCGCAGTTCGGAAACGATATTTGTATCCAGCAAGAAGGACATAAGATCAGAAAACCGGAAGCTTGCGATGGTTCAGTTTTTTGCGGACAGGAATATCTAAATCGCTTTTCCCCAAGGGAGAGAGTAATATTTCTTTCAAGCTCAGGTTCGATTTGTCTTTCACGCGGTTCCATTCCTCAACAGGCACCAAAACAGCCGCATCCGCCCCGCGCTTTGTAACAAGTTGCGGGCCATCTTTGAGGCAGGTTTCCAACATTTCGCTGAAACGCGCTTTAGCATCTTGAACGGGCCAAGCTCTCATTTTAAATCTCCAACTGACTAGTTATCAGACTAGTCAGTTTAAGCGTAAAAGTCAAGATTTGCAGCGGCGGCTTTTAGTCCCGCAAGGCCTTTAGGCTGACGAGGGGTTCGAGGTTTCCGAGATTGCCTAAGACATCATACAAGAACGTGCTGAGTGCGGCGTGATATTCGGGAGCCAAATGTTGGGTGTCGCCCAGCACAAAGCTGCGCAGAGAAAAGCGCCGTTCAGTGATAGCGAAAGCCAAAGCTTGGGGCAGGGCGGGAATGATGAGGCCGCTTTCTCCCTTGGGCCAATTCGAGCCAACAAATTCATTATGCACCGGCACGAAGAGATCAATGCCCGGAAATTCTTGAACGAGCCGCGCGGTTTTCAATGATGTGTTGGAGCGGTCAACAATGAAGAAAACAATAATGCGAAATCCAGCTTTGTGGGCTTCGGCAAAAAAGTTAAGCTCGCCCACCGCTTTGAAAAAACCTTCCAAATGGCGGGCCGGAAGATCGACCACATAATCACGGCCAGGTGAGGCCATAATAGTGTCGAACAGTTTCATCTGCCCCTGGGTTTGGCTGAAATCAGCAAGTGCGGTGCGGCCCGGAAAATAATTGCGTAAGGGACCATCCGGCGCATCAGTATCGATCACAAACGGATCGTGGCCATCCAACATTAAGTAATCAGCCAGCAACCGCGCCAGCAAAGTTTTGCCATTGCGGTGCTGGTCTGATGCGGTGATGTAAACCGTGGAAATGTGGGCCACGGAAAACTTTAGCCTTAAGCGAGGTTGCCAGTGGCGCGGCCACCAGCCACAATTTCCTGCAGCATTTGCACATGGGCAAATTCCGCATCAATTTCCGAACACCATTTGCGAACATAGCCGCGCAGTACGAAGGAGAATTTGCCTTGGCTGCCATCGGCGGAACGGTTTTCAATGAAGTCTTTGAAGGTGACGCCAGACACATCCACTTGCTCGTAAGCCATTTCATTGAGCTTCGGCACGTTGATTTCCTGAGCCTTTGGAATAGCTGAGAAATATTTGCGGTGGGTCACTTCATCCCACTCAAAGAAATTGGTTTCATTGATCGAGTTGCGGGCCACAATATATTGGATGCCTTGCAGATATTTGGCGATTTCACCAATTTCATCAAGCGATGCAATGGAAGGTCCAACCACATGCATCAAACCCATATTGAACACGCCGTTGCGCGCTGCTTCGAGAACGCCAATGCGTTCAAACAAATCTAAGGCGTAAGACAGATTGCCGGCTTTGAGATCAACCACAGTCACCGGCACATTGGCGGTTTCCATGGTGTCCAGAACTTTCATCTGGTGGGCCACATTGCCGAGATCAATAACTTCAGCGATGGAAGGATAAAAACGCTTGAGCGAGCCCCGGGGATTTTCCGTATCGAAGGCTCTGGTCAATACATTCTTGCGCGCAAAATAATCAAGCAACGCGCGTGACATAGTGGTTTTGCCCACGCCGCCCTTATCTGCACCGACGAGAATGAGTGTTGGTTTCATTTTTATCCCCTCTAAATTTGCGCCTATGATTGGGCAGGCTTGGCCAGCTCATATCATGGGTTGTGAAGTTAGTATACTATCTGGATGCCAAGTTTTTGAAACCTGCTATGCTAGGCTGGCAAGGGAATGGAGCAAAACCATGGCATTTATTTATATCGGCATGATGCTATTTGCGGCAACGCATGTTTTTTCCTTGCTGTTCCCTGCCGTGCGCAATCGCTTGTCGGCGCGCTTGGGAGAGGATCGTTACAAGGGCATCTACTCACTCGTTTCCTTGCTCGGCTTGGTGTTGATTGGCTTTGGCTATTGGCAAGAACGCCACGGCGCATCGGCGGGCTTATCCTATTATGAGCCTGCCGTAGGTGCGCGTCATATAACGCTCAGCTTGGTGTTGCTGGCATTCATTCTGATCGCTTCAATTGGCGGCACTGGCTATATTCGCAAATGGGTTAGACACCCTTTTTCAATCGGCATTGCCTTGTGGTCGATTGGGCATTTATTGGCCAATGGTGAAATCTATGTGGTTCCAATTTTTGCGATGTTCTTGGGATTGTCGATTTTAGATATTGGGCTTGGTTTGCTGCGGGATGAGGCGCTGCAATTCGAACCACACATCAAACGCGATTGCATTGCGCTAGTCGCAGGTCTATTGGCCTATGCAGTTTTTGCTTTGGGGTTTCATCCATATGTTCTTGGTCTTCCGGTGTTGGGCTGATGCAGTTTAGTTTTAGTTTTATCTTTCATTTCCTGCTGAGCTTTGCAGGTTTTCTGTTTTTGGGAATCTATTTATGCCGCGGCTCATGGCGCAATAAATTGCGTAATCCCTTGGCGCTTGGCTTGGTTTTTATTTCGATTGGCCATCTCGTTGGTCAAGAAAGCATTTTGAATAGAGTGATTTTTGCGGCGGGCCTTGCCGTGTTTGGTTGGCTTTTTATAGCCTCGCTGCGGCGCAAAGATTTTTCTCCAACTGAAGTGCGCGGCGGGCATGATGTGTTTTCCATGCTGGTGGGGGCTGCGCTATTTGCACTCACAGTGCAATTGCATTTCGTGTTATTTGGTGTTCCGGTTTTTGAATTGGTGAAATGAAATGTCTGTTCATGCTGTAACTAAACGCCTCACCGCCCCTGATATTCGCGCCCGCAAAAATGGCGAACCCATTGTGGCGCTCAC